>JANLID010000105.1 GCA_024654105.1 Gallionella sp.
CTACACCTCACAAACCTCCTTCGTTCAGGCTCATGTCTGGATTGGAAAATACTCGGGGGAGGTGTCTGTTGCCTTGATACTCTATCGCCTGCGGCAGAGTGTTCATTCGTCCCGCCAGCCAGCCACAGGTGGTTTTTTACCCGGCAACTCGGGTATGATTGCCGCGTTTGCCAGACAACGCCTCGACGTGCTGAACCCAGAGAAGAATTGCATCGATGATCAACCTACCCGAAATCGCCGCAGAAACAACGGATACGCAAGAAGAAAAATTGCGCAAAAGCCTGTTGATTTTCGCCTGCGCTTTCATGAATCTGGCGGTGGTGCTGTGGCTGGCCATTTACTGGATGATGGGGTTGCACTTCTCGGCAAATGTGCCATTGGGTTATCAGTTGATTTCCGTGGCCTCGCTGATCTACTATTTCAAAACCAGACGATTCGCGCCGTTCCGCTTCGTGCAGCTGAGCCTGTTCCTGTTCGCGCCGTTCATCATGCAATGGAGCATCGGCAGTTCGGTGACATCCAGCGGAGTGATGTTGTGGGCATTGCTGGCTCCAATCGGCGCGCTGGTCGTGTCAAGCTGGCGCGAGTCCATTCCGTGGTTTATCGCTTATGTCGTGATGACGGTCGTATCCGGAGTATTCGACTACTTCCTTAGCACGGGCGCCGAGGGTGGATTGCCGATGAAAACCATCGGCGTATTCTTTGCGCTTAATTTCGCCGCGATGTCTTCCATCATTTATTTCCTGGTACGCTATTTTGTCGTGGAAATGGACAGGATCAAGAATCAGCTCGACCAGCAGCATCAATTGCTGGCCGAGGAGCAGAAAAAATCCGAGCGCGTGTTGCTCAATGTTCTGCCAAGCAGCATTGCGCAACGATTGAAGAACCACGACGGGCTGATTGCGGATGGGCATGCGGACGTGACTGTGATGTTCGCCGATCTGGTGAATTTCACGCAATTGACCGAGTCGCTTTCGCCCGAGCAAATGGTTTCTTTGCTCAACACCATTTTTTCCGGTTTTGACGAATTGAGCGAAAAATACGGCTTGGAAAAAATCAAGACGATCGGCGATGCCTACATGGTGGTCGGCGGGTTGACTCGCAACCGGCCGGATTACACCCGTGATATTGCGGACCTGGCGCTGGAGATACGCCAGTTTGTGGGCAGTCATTCAGATCTGTCCAGATTCAAGCTGGGCATACACACCGGCATCGCCACCGGCCCGGTAGTTGCCGGCGTGATTGGCACCAAGCGTTTCATCTACGATTTATGGGGCGATACGGTGAATATTGCCAGCCGCTTGACTGATGAGGCGGTGCAGGATGTGATCCAGGTGGATAAAACGACTTATAACCGGATCAGATATGACTACACCTTCGAGCCGCCTGCCACGATCTACGTCAAGGGTAAGGGCGAAATGGTCATGTATCGCCTGACCGGACGTCTCGATAATTGCCCGCGCCATGCTGCGGTTACCGCAAGTGTAGCGCAGGAGATTCCTGCATCTTCCTCCTGACGATTGCCGCAGGCATTCCGGCATCACAAGGCTGACTGCGTACTTCTCCATGTAACCGAGTCCGCGTTGCCGGCTGTTCGTTCCAGGTGGCAGGATAGCCTATTGCTTTCCGAACAATTCTTCCCACAATTTATTGCACGCGGTGATGTCGATTTCGCCGGGATTGACGCGGCATGGCGACAGGCTGTTGTTGAGCCGGATGCGGTGCTGCATCTGGCGCAGGATGCGGTATAACGATTTTGTTTGCCCGGCAAGCTCGACAGGAATCAGGCCGAGTTCTCCGGCCAGTTTGAGCAAGGCCAGATTGCCGATATTGGCGGTCAGTTGCGGGTGCTGATGGGCGTAGCCGAGCACCAGATATTGCACCATGAATTCGATGTCCACCATGCCGCCGCGATCATGCTTGATATCGAACAGATCGGTGTCGTTGGGGTGCCCGTCGAGCATCTTCTGGCGCATCGCCAGAATCTCCTTGCGTAATGTCGCCAGCTCGCGCGGCTGGCACAGTACCTGTCGGCGGATGTCTTCAAAGGCGGCGCCGATCTGTGTATCGCCCGCGCAGAAGCGCGCGCGTGTCAGGGCCTGATGCTCCCATACCCAGGCCTGCTGCTGCTGATATTCGGCAAATGCCGCGACCGTGCTGACCAGCAGGCCGCTCGCGCCGTTCGGGCGCAGGCGCAGATCGGTCTCGTACAGGCGGCCGGAAGAGGTGTAGCTGCTCAGCATGGTGTTGATGCGTTGCCCCAGCCGCGCGTAGTTTTCCTGCGCATCGGGATGGTCGTCGTCGTAGAGAAAAATCAGGTCGAGATCGGAGGCGTAGCTCAGTTCCTTGCCGCCCAGTTTGCCGTACGCGATGATGGCAAATTTCGGCTCGTCGCGATGCCGTTTGCGCGCGGTTGCCCAGCTCAGCTTCAGCACATGGCGCAGCAGCAGATCGGCCAGATCGCTCAGGTGATCGCTGAGCTTTTCCAGCGGCAACAGGCCTTGCAGATCCATCGCCAGCAACTGGAATGTTTGCTCCTGCTGGACCAGGCGCAGCACATCCAGTTGCCGCTCAGCGTCTCCGCCACAATCGTCCAGGCGGCTTTGCAGATTCCGGTCAAGCTGCTGCCATTCTGGCGGCTGGTACATCTCGCGCGCATCCAGCAATTCGTCGAGCAGCGCCGGGTGCTGGGTCATGTACTCGCCCGCCCAGCTGCTGGCGGAGACCATCCGGGTCAAGCGCTGCATCGCCTGCGGATACTCGGCCAGGAAGGCGAGATAGGAGGCGCGGCGGCTGATGCCTTCCAGCAGGGTGAGCAACCTGGACAGCGTTTCGTCCGGATTGGCTTGCTGCGCGCACAGGCCGATGAATTGCGGGATCAGCTTGTCCAGCCGCTGCCTGCTGAGTTCCGGCAATTGCCGGTAGCGGCTGCCGGCTTGCAGTTGCAACAGGCGTTGCGCGCTGTCGTTTGCGGAGCGGTAGCCGAATTTTTCGAGGCGGGGTTGCAATTCTTCGGCACTGATACCTTCGTGCCAGAATTGTTCGTCGTCCCGCACTTCCTCGGGCGCGCCGAAAATCAGCTCGAACTGCTGGTTGACCAGCGCGCGATGGCGATTGAGGTCATCCAGCAGTGCGGCGTAATCCGCGTAGCCCATCGCTTCGGCGATGATTTGCCGGTCTTCGGTTTTTTCGGGCAGTTCCTGGGTTTGCTGGTCGTCGAGATATTGCAGGCGGTGCTCGAGGTTGCGCAGGAATACATAGGCCGCATCCAGGCCGGCAACGACCGGCGCGGGCAACTGACCGTTTATTGCGAGCTGTTGCAATGCTGCCTGGGTGGGGCGGATACGCAACTGGGCGTCACGTCCGCCGCGTATCAGCTGGAACACCTGTGCGGTGAATTCGATCTCGCGGATGCCGCCCGGGCCGAGCTTGATATTGTTGAGCCGGTCGCGGCGCTGCACTTCCCGGCGGATTTGCGCGTGCAGCTTGCGCATCGAATCGATCGCGCCGAAGTCGAGGTATTTGCGGAACACGAACGGTTGCGCGAGCTGCATCAGCTCGTTAACGTAAGACTCGCACAGCGATTCAGATATTGATAATTGCTTTTCTCGTTCGCCTCCTCTCCCGCCAGCGGGAGAGGATTGAGGTGAGGGTGTTTTTGCCCCCTCGCCCGCTTGCGGGATAACCAGCGACTTGGCTGCGGCTGTTTGCAGCCTAGTCGAATGGCTAGTTGTTTCATCCAGAGGGTTGGGGAGAGGGAAACGGGCATGGCTATTCGCCGGCGCGATGACGCGCGCCTTGATCCAGGCGTAGCGTTCCCATTCGCGTCCCTGGCTGACCAGGTATTCCTCCAGCGCGGCGAAACTCATCACCAGCGGGCCGCTGTCGCCGTAGGGACGCAGCCGCATGTCCACGCGGAACACATAACCGTCGGCAGTGAGTTCGTTGATGATACTGATCAGGTTGCGGCCCAGCCGGGTAAAAAATTCATGGTTGCTCAGCTTGCGTGACCCATCCGTTTCGCCGTCCTCCGGGTAGATGAAGATCAGGTCGATATCGGATGAAACATTCAGTTCGCCGCCGCCCAGTTTGCCCATGCCGATGACGAGCAAAGGCTGCGGCGTTGTGCCGGTTTCGTCCAGCGGGTTGCCGAATTGCGCCTGCAAGACCCGCATCAGACAGTCCTGCGTCTGCTGGATGCATACTTCCGCCAGCGCAGTCATGGCTTGCATCACTTCGTCAAGATCGCACAGTCCGTTGAGGTCGCGCAGAATCAGCTTGACCATCACCTGTTTGCGCAGCTTGCGCACGGCACGCGCCAGACCAGGTTCATCGTCGGGATCGAGGCTGCACTGCCGCAGCATAGCCAGCATTTCCGCACGGTCGCACGGCGTCGCGTAATTTTCCTGCAACCAATTCAGCAGCGGTGGGTCTGCTTCCAGTATATGCCGGGCATAACGGCTGCAGCGCAGCGTTTTTTGCAGCAGGCCATCGAACGGCCGGTCATGAGCAGTGTCGAACGGCGGCAAGTTTGCGGTATTCATAGGTAGGGCTTCAAGTTAAAATACCATCGTTTTGCGATTATAAGTCTCAGGTGAAAATTCTGGCGCATTTGCGCACCACATATTGATGTTGAACTCTCTCCCCATCCGCTTGATCTGGCACAGTTTGAACTGGCTGACGCGTTTGACCATCGTCGCGTCGGCGGCCATGGCTGTGCTGACGGCGCTGGTGATCCTTGTGTTACGTTATATGCTGTTGCCGAACGTCGAGCAATATCACGACCGGATCACCGCTTCTCTGGCAAGCTCGATCGGCAATCCGGTCGCCATCGGCAGGATCGAAGGTGATTGGCAGGGGCTGCGCCCGCACCTTAGTTTTACCGACGTACGTATTCTGGACGGGCAGCATCAAACCGCCTTGGTATTGCCGCGCATTGACGGCAGTGTGTCGTGGATGTCGTTGCTCGCCGCAGAGCTGCGCCTGGCCGGCCTGGAAATAGACAGGCCGGAGCTGTTGATACGCCGCGATGCGCAGGGGCAGGTTTATGTCGGCGGGATTCCGCTCTCGCAACAGGGAAGTAACAACGATCTTGCCGACTGGCTGTTGCATCAATCGCGTACGGTGATACGCGATGCGCTTATTGTCTGGGTGGACGAGCAGCGCGATGCGCCGCCACTGGTGTTGCAACAGGTTAATTTGCGTATCGAAAGCCTGTTCAACCACCATCGTTTCGCCTTGCGTGCCGCGCCACCCGAAGGACTTGCCGCCCCGTTGGATGTGCGCGGCGATTTTCGCGGCGCAAGCTTTGACGATTTGAGGGCATGGCGCGGCCAGGTCTTTACCCAGCTTGGTTACACTGACGTGACAGCCTGGCGGCCCTGGCTGGATTTGCCTGGCGAATTCAGCCAGGGACGCGGCGCACTGCGTGGCTGGTTGAGCGTCGAAGGCGGCAAGGTGACAGAAATCATTGCTGATTTGTATTTGCGCGATGTGGTGACCCGGTTGGCCGAGGATGTGCCGGAAATGACGCTGCTCAATTTGCGCGGACGCGCCGCATGGAAAAAAGTGGCTGGCGGCATGGAAATTTCCACCCGGGGGCTGGCGCTGCAATTGCGAAACGGCGTTGAGCTAAAGCCGATAGATATTTATTTTCATACCGTAAAGGCTGTCAACGGGCAACCTGCAAATAGCGAGGTGCGCGCCAACTTGCTGCAACTGGAAAGCCTGGCCGGCCTGGCCAATTTCCTGCCGCTGGAGGCTGATTTGCGTGCCCGGCTGGACGCCTACGCGCCGAAGGGAAATGTGTCCAATCTGGATGCGCAGTGGCAAGGCGCTCTTGAAAAGCCTGATCATTTCAGGATTAAAGGGCAACTTGAAAATATTGCGCTGCGGCAGGTTGGCGCCATGCCCGGCTTTTCCGGCTTGTCGGTGGGTGTGGACGGCAGCGATGCGGGCGGCAGATTGAATATCAATGCACGCCGCTTGATGGTGGATGCGTCGGGGGCGATGCGGGAGCCGCTGTTTTTTGATACGGTGACCGGGCAGGCAAGTTGGCAGCATAAGCGTGAGGAATGGTCGGTCAAAGTTGATGGTGTCGCAGTTGCCAACGATGACCTGGCGGGTAATCTGTATGGCAGTTATCAGACACAGGCCGATACCCTGGGCGTGCTGGATCTGACGGTTAACCTGACGCGCGGCGATATCAGGCGCGCCGCCCGTTATACTCCGCTGGTTGCGCTGGACAGGGAAGACAACGACTGGCTGAACGACGCGATGCTGGCGGGACGTACCGATGATTTTCGCGTACGCGTCAAGGGCAATCTGAGCGATTTTCCATTGGATGGCACCGAAGATGCGTTGCTCGAAGTCGGCGGGCATGCGCGGGATGTTACGATGAAATTCCACAAGGACTGGCCGCGCATTGAAAATATTTCCGGTGAATTCTGGATACGCGGCAACAAGCTGGAAGTGATATCACCCTCCGCAACCATGCTGGACGCACGTTTGCAGAATCTCACCGTCACCATAGCGGATTTGCAGAGCGAAGATATGCCGCTGGAAATAAAGGGCAGTGCGACGGGTGCGAGCAATACTTTTTTGCAATTTATCCAGCAGAGCCCGGTGCGTGGCTACATAGACGGCTTCACCGATGACATGAGCGCCAGCGGCAATGGGCATCTGAATCTGTTTACGCATATTCCGTTGCTGGGCGAACAGCCGGTGAAAGTGTCCGGCACTTTCCGTGCGCAGGATAACGACATCAATCTGGGCGAAGGTGTGCCGCTGTTGCGCAAGACGCGCGGTGAGCTATCGTTTACCGAATCGAATATGCAGGCCAAGGGTGTGTCGGCAGAAATACTGGGTGGGGCGGTCAGCATTGATGCGCAGACCGCTGCCGGCGGTGCGGTACACGCAACCATACGTGGGCGTAGCAATCTCGATGCGTTGCGCAAGATCAGCACGCATCCGTTGCTGAATTATTTGCACGGCGGCGCAACATGGAATGCCGACATTGCCGTGGTGAAGAAATCCGCACAGTTAATCATCAATTCCAATTTGCAGGGAATTGGCTCCACTCTGCCGCAGCCCTTTGCCAAGCGCGCTAATGAAGCGATGCAGCTGCGGCTGGAAAAAAAGCCTGTCCTGAGCCTGTCGAATGGGCCTGCCCTGAGTAGCGTCGAAGGGAACATTGCCGACGGGCAGGATGTCATTACCGTGCAACTGGGCAAGCTGCTCAGCGCGCGATTGGCGCGGCGTGATGAAAATGGTGCGATGGCCGTCAAGCGCGGCATCATTGATTTTGGCGGAGATGGCAATTTAAGCAATCAGGGTAAATGGCCGGAAAAAGACGGCGTGTGGTTGACCGGCACGCTGCCGGCACTGTCTTTGCAGGGTTGGGGCGATCTGCTCGGCGGAGCCGGCAGCATGGAAAGCGGTCTGCCTGTTGCTGGCGCGAACCTTGTTGTCGGCAAGGTTCGTGGATTCGGAACGTATATCGACGACTTGAGTATCAATGCCGGTAAGCGCGGCGATGGATTATTTGCACAGTTGTCCAGCAGTGCGTTGAATGGCGAAGTGGAGTGGCAACCGTACGGTGAGGGTAAATTGACGGCGCAGCTGAAGAACCTATTTTGGAACGGCGACGATCAGGCAGTAGCCGTTCCCGCTCAGACCGCCCAACCTGCCCCGGTGTCGCCGGACAATTTGCCTGCGATGCAAATTGCCATCGAGAATTTGCAGATGAAAGACAAGCAGATCGGGCGGTTGGAACTGGTGGGGCATCCCGATGGCAAAGACTGGCGGCTGCGCCGGCTGCGCGTCACCAATCCGGATGGTGTGCTGAGCGGTGATGGGATATGGCATGGTGGTGAGGCAAATGCGAGAAGCGATGTCAACCTGCTGCTGGAAATCAGCGATGCCGGGAAAATTCTGGCGCGCTCCGGTTACCCGAAGACCGTCAAGGATGGCAGCGGCAAGCTGATGGCGAATCTGTCATGGGCCGGCACGCCGGGCGAGTTCAATTACGCCACGCTGGATGGTACGCTCAAGCTGGATACCGGCAAGGGGCAGTTTCTCAAGATGGATCCGGGTGCCGGCAAATTGCTCGGCATTCTCAGTTTGCAAGCGTTGCCCAAGCGCATCACGCTGGACTTCACCGACGTGTTCAGCGACGGTTTTCAATTCGACAACATCAATGGCAATGCGATCATTAAAAACGGTGTGATCGATACGCAGGATTTGCGGCTCGACGGTTCGGGCGCAAAAGTGACCATGAAAGGCAGCGTTGATCTGAACAGCGAAACCCAGAATTTGCGCGTTAAAATTTTGCCGACGCTGGGCGACAGCGTATCGCTGTTGGGGGCGTTCACCGCCGGCCCGATAGTAGGTCTCGGCTCGCTTCTCATCAATAAGGTATTGGGTAATCCGCTCGATAATCTGGTGTCGTTTGAATACAATGTCAGCGGCACCTGGAGCGATCCCAAGGTGGTCAAGGTCGGCCGGGTCCCGGTCGAACAAAATGAAAACAAACCAGGTCAATAAGAAAGCGCTTAATGTCAGATGTAAATCCCACGCAACAACACCATGCCGAACAGATGAAAGTTTTCAAGGTCGCCGCCATTCAGATGGCGTCCGGACCAAATGTCACGGGCAATTTGAACGAGGCGCGCCGCCTTATCGCCACGGCCGCCGAACAGGGCGCGCACCTGGTGGTGCTGCCGGAATTTTTTGCCATTATGGGCATGTCCGAGCAGGACAAGATTGTGGCGCGTGAGCAACCGGGGCAGGGGATGATCCAGTCGTTCCTCAGCGAAACCGCACGCCGGCACAAAATCTGGCTGGTGGGCGGATCGATTCCGCTGGCGGCCAGCGTGCCGGGCAAGGTGTTGAACAGTTGTCTGGTCTTTGATGGGCACGGCGAACAGGTGGCGCGCTACGACAAGATTCACCTGTTCAGCCTGGAGTTGGGCAACGAGCGTTACGATGAAGCCAAAACCATCGAGCCGGGCAATCAGGTCGTGGTGGTGGATAGCCCGTTCGGCCGCATCGGTCTGGCGGTTTGCTACGACCTGCGCTTTCCCGAGCTGTTTCGCGCGATGAAAGAAGTGGACATCATCGTGCTGCCTTCCGCGTTCACCGAGACCACTGGCAAGATGCACTGGGAAGTATTGGTGCGCGCCCGCGCCGTGGAAAATCTGGCGTATGTGATCGCCGCCGCGCAGGGCGGTTATCACGTCAGCGGGCGCGAGACGCACGGCAACAGCATGATCGTCGGCCCGTGGGGCTGTGTGCTGGACCGGCTGCCGCGCGGCTCCGGCGTGGTGATCGCCGAGGTCAATCCGTCCTATCAGGCCAGCTTGCGCGCCAGCTTGCCGGCGCTGGCGCACCGCGTTTTATTTTAGCGGAAATGGGGGAAGGGTAAAGAGGGAAGGGGAAGGGTAAAAACAGCGCGAAGTTTCCCGCCTTTGCCTTTACCCTTGAGCGGCGAAGCCGCGATCCCTTCCCTCTTCTCTCTTCACATATTCAAACTCAGATCAACACTAAACTCCTGGCAACTACTTACATGCAACCTTACGACACATTATTCGCCACCGCGCAGCAATCGCTGCTGACTCCCTATTCCATCGAAACGCGAAACATCGAACAGGTGTTCGCCAGCATGATGGCGCATCGCCTCGATTATGCCGATTTGTATTTCCAGTACAGCCGCGCCGAGAGCTGGTCGCTGGAAGAGGGTATTGTCAAGTCCGGCAGTTTCAACATCGATCAGGGCGTCGGCGTGCGCGCGGTGAGCGGCGAGAAAACTGCCTTCGCCTATTCCGACGACATCAGCCTGAACGCGCTGGAAAGTGCGGCGCAGGCGACGCGCGCAATCGCCAGACAGGGCGGAGAACAGGCCGTACCGATGCTGTATCACGGTTCCCGGCGCGAGATATACCTGCCGCACGACCCGATTGCCAGTCTCAAGGATGCCGATAAGGTCGCGCTGCTGGAGCGGCTCGAAGGCTATGCGCGCGCACTTGACCCGCGCGTGAAGCAGGTGATGGCCGGGCTGGCGGGCGAATACGAAGTCGTGATGGTGGCGCGCAGCGACGGCCTGATGAATGCCGACATCCGCCCGCTGGTGCGCCTGTCGCTGCAAGTCATCGTCGAGAGCAACGGTAAGCGCGAGCAAGGCTCGGCGGGCGGTGGCGGGCGTTTCGATTACGATTATTTCGACGATGCGATACTGCAAAAATATGCCGCGCAGGCGGTGCATCAGGCCGTGACCAACCTGGATGCTGCCCCCGCCCCGGCGGGCAACATGACCGTGGTGCTGGGCAACGGCTGGCCGGGCATCCTGCTGCACGAAGCGATCGGCCATGGCCTGGAAGGTGACTTTAACCGCAAGGGCAGTTCGGCATTTTCCGGCCGCGTCGGCGAGCGTGTTGCGGCGCAAGGCATGACCGTGGTGGACGACGGCACGCTGGCACGGCGGCGCGGCTCGCTGCAAATGGATGACGAAGGTAACCCCGCGCAATGCACCACGCTGATCGAGAACGGTATCCTCAAGGGCTATTTACAGGACTCACTCAACGCGCGCCTGATGGGCGTACCGGTCACCGGTAATGCGCGGCGCGAATCCTACGCGCACCTGCCGATGCCGCGCATGACCAACACCTACATGCTCAACGGCGACAAAGACCCGCAGGAGATCATCGCCTCGGTAAAACACGGCCTGTATGCGGTGAATTTCGGCGGCGGGCAGGTGGACATCACCAGCGGCAAGTTCGTGTTCTCCACCGCCGAAGCCTACCTGATCGAGGACGGCAAGATCACCCATCCGGTCAAGGGCGCGACGCTGATCGGCAACGGCCCCGACGTGCTGACGCGCATCTCGATGATCGGCAACGACATGGCGCTCGACCCCGGTGTCGGCACATGCGGCAAGGAAGGACAGAGCGTGCCGGTCGGCGTGGGGCAACCGACGGTGCGCATCGACGGTCTGACCGTGGGCGGGACGGCGTAGGTCAGGTTTTTATTTCCGGAACGCAGCCATCCCGCCCGTCCTTCTCATTCCGATTCTTGTTGGGAATAGGGACGGTACTCATGTTGCTTCTCTCATCACGATGGGAATGCGGCGCGCTCCGAATGCCTTGCTGAATTTTTCGAAACGGCCGGCGATTTGCGCATGGCAATCCGGGCAATGGCCATCCGGGGTGAGGCGGTATTGCCGGATCTCATACCAATCGCGCACGATCAACGTGCTGCCGCATGAAGGGCAGTAGGTGGTGTCTCCTTCAAGGTTATGCACGTTGCCGGTATAGACATAGCGCAGCCCCGCAGCCTGGGCGATTTTCCGCGCCTGTATCAATGTTTCCAGCGGGGTGGCAGGGATGTTTGCCATCTTGTAATCGGGGTGGAATGCGCTGAAGTGCAGCGGCACATCCACACCGAGCTCCTTGACGATCCATTCGCACATCGCGTTGATTTCTTGTGGCGAATCGTTGTGGCCGGGGATCAGCAGCGTGGTGAGCTCGACCCACACATCGGTTTCCTGACGCAGATATTTCAGCGTGTCCAGTACAGGTTGCAGGTGCGCGCCGCACAGCTTGACGTAAAACTCGTCGGTGAATCCCTTGAGGTCGACATTGGCGGCGTCCATTTTGGCGAAGAACTCGCGGCGCGGCTGCTCGTGGATGTAGCCCGCCGTGACCGCCACGGTCTTGATTCCGAGCGCGTGGCAGGCATCGGCGGTGTCCATCGCGTATTCGGCGAAGATCACCGGGTCGTTATAGGTAAACGCGACGCTCTTGCAGCCATGCTCTGCGGCGGCGCGCGCGATGGCTTCCGGGCTGGCCTGGTCGGCGAGCCTGTCAAAGCTGCGCGATTTGGAAATGTCCCAGTTCTGGCAGAACTTGCAGGCGAGGTTGCAGCCCGCCGTGCCGAACGACAGGATGCTGCTGCCGGGATAAAAATGGTTGAGCGGCTTCTTCTCGATCGGGTCGACGCAAAACCCGGAGCTGCGGCCATAGGTGGTGAGTACCATTGCATCGCCGACTCGCCCGCGCACGAAGCACGCGCCGCGCTGCCCCTCGTGCAGCTTGCAATCGCGCGGACACAGGTCGCACTGGATGCGCCCGTCCCCCAGCTTGTGCCAGTATTTGGCCGGATACTGTTCGGCGGCGCTGATCGGTTCGTCCATTTCAATATTCTCCGGGGTCAGCGCCCCTCGCTCCATTTGGTCACGGTATAGCGCGACAGCTTCACGCCTTCTTCCCAGAAATCATCGGGCAGCCCGGCCTTGCGCCTGAGCATGGCGAGAAACTGGCGCGGTTGCGCGAGGTCTTCCCAGACCTGCGGCAAAAAAGTGCTGCGGTATGAGCCATACTCGAACACGATGCCATCCATGCCGGGACGCATTTGCGCCAGCGCATCGGCTTCGTCGCGAACTTCCATCGCGCTGGTCGGAGAGAGCAGCGAGATTTCGACCGTGGTGATGTCGAGTTCCTCGCCGCTCAACGGCATAAAACGCGGATCGCGCAAGGCTGCGGATACGGCATTGCTTTTGACATCGGCGAGCAATGGCCGGTGCGCTTGCAGCGTGCCGATGCAGCCGCGCAGTTCGCCGTCTTGCGTAAGCGTGACGAAGCACGCGCCGTGCTCGGCCAGCCAAGGCGCAGTTTCATCTGCCGCATAGGGCACGTTCAAGGCGCGCGAAATCGCGGCGCGTGCAATCGGCAGTAATACCTTTCCTTTTTCATCTTGCATGTTCGGTTTCCTCGGTAAAGGCGAGGGCGGCATAGCCCACCACTTGGTCATGAGACCCTGCGGTGTCCCCGGAGTTTCGTAAATCAAGCAAATGAGGCGTAAGACGGTGCCGTTGCGCCGCGACGATCAGGCCGCTGACCGGTGTGCCGCCGCAGGCGTGATCGTGTTCGATGGGCTGGTGCAGCTCGAGAATGGCTTGCACGGTGCCGTGATCCACGCGCTGGGCGCTGGCGTAAGGCAGGAAGTGCGACAGGTCGGAGCTGATCACGATCAGCGTTTCCTCGCCGCCCCACAACGCTTCCAGCACTTCTGCGACTTCTTCGGGCGTCGCCATGCCGACCGCCAGCGGCAGCAGCGTGAAATCTGCCAGCACGCTTTGCAGGAACGGCAGTTGTACTTCCAGCGAATGTTCCTGTGCATGCGCCTGCGCGCTGACGGTCACTTGCGGCAGATGGGCGATGCTGCGCGCCATTTCCGTATCCAGCATCACCCGCCCGAGCGGCGTGTCGAAGGCATCGGCGCCGGGCAGCGCCAAACCGTGCACCGCGACGCGGTGGGTGGGGCCGAGCAGTACCACGCGGCGGATATGTGCGGCGATCGGCAGGAGCGTGGCATAGGCGGTTGCGGCAATCGGGCCGGAATAGATATAACCGGCATGCGGCACAATCAGCGCCTTCGGTATCAGCTCGTGCGGATGCGCCGCGGCCAGCAGCGATTGCACGTCATGCGCAAGCTGCCGGGGGTCGGCGGGGTAGAACAGACCTGCGACGGCAGGGGGGCGGACGGAATACATGGCAACCTCTCTTCATGGAATGTTCGCAATGTGAGGGCATACCATGAAGAATCAAGGCTCTTAACGTTAATGCCTGCCGGAACTCGTCGTGGAAGTGGCAGAAATGAGGAAAATCGGCAACAAAAAAACTAAAATCAAATCGCACCGGTGAAAAATTTCGCGTTAAATTTAATCGCGGGTGAACGCTGATGAAAATTTTGAATTAATCTGCGTTTCCCTAACCAATACTTACAGCTTTTCAAGCTCCATTGCGCCATCCCAGTTTACTGGGGGAGGCGTAATGCGGAATGCGGCAATGCGTTTTAGATAAAGGCTGGCAATGCCATCCTTCGGGTCGATGGCAAGCAATTCCCGCAGGCACGTTTCCGCAGCATCCCATTTCTGGCTGCGGAACAGATGAATGGCCTGTTCCGTGAGTTCGGCAACCTTCACGTTTTCGCATGGTGTGAACACCTCGACGGCCTGGCTTTTTCCTTTCACGATAACCCGGTCGACCGGGCGCAACGCAATTCGCCCTTCAACTTGCCGAGCCGTATCACTGCTCATCATGATGCCGGTGCCGTAAAGTTTGTTGATGCCTTCGAGCCTTGCCGCAAGATTGACGTCATCGCCGACCGCAGTGTAACCAAACCGTTTCGCGGAACCCAGATTGCCAACGACTGCCGATCCGCTATGAATGCCGATACGCATCCATATCTGTGGCAAGTCTTCCTTTGCGAGCTCTTCGCGCAGCTCTGCCATTGCCTTCTGCATCGCGACAGCGGTTGCGACGGCGTGATACGCCTGGTCGTCGTCGTCGAGCGGCGCTCCCCAGAAGGCCATGATTGCGTCGCCGATGAACTGCACCAAGGTACCTTCGTGTTCGAGCAGAATATCGGTCATCTCGGTGAAATGACGGTTGAGCAGGTAGGTCACCCGCTCTGGTGAAAGCGCCTCAGAGAACGTGGTAAATCCGGCGAGGTCAGTGAACAATAACGTGATTTTGCGGCGCTCGCCGCCGAGATTGATGCGCTCTGGATGCGCGATCAAATAATTGACAACCTGCGGAGTGACATAGAGCGAAAAAACCCGGGTAATCTCCTTGCGCCTCATCTGTTCGGTGACATACGACCAGCCGCCCAGACTGACGTACATCAGCGGGATGATGGCAAGCGAAGAACCGGCTGGCACCCACAGATTCCACTTGAGAAAAACGCCCCACATCGCTGCGACAATTACGGCGGCAATCGCCGCGCAGCCAAGCGCGCCCAATAGCGGCCGCCAGCGCCGCATCGTGATCGCGCATGCTGCGGCGGCAAGCGCAAGCAATGCGGCCATGGTTCCGCCGGACAAACGGGTAATGCTGTTATTGCCGAGTACAGTTTCAATGATATTTGCATGCACTTCTGCACCCGGCATGAGCCAGCCGGTGCTGGCCAGGAATGGCGTGGCAAAAAGATCGGCCTGTGCGCTCTCCACATCCGGTGAAGCCTTGATGTCCCGTCCGACGATGACGACCTGGCCCTTGAAAA
This sequence comes from Gallionella sp., assembly GCA_024654105.1. Lineage (GTDB taxonomy): Bacteria > Pseudomonadota > Gammaproteobacteria > Burkholderiales > Gallionellaceae > Gallionella. The sequence goes on from JANLID010000105.1 coordinate 15,058, forward strand.
AATCTGCCGGAATCGAACCCGTCGGCTTCACGATCTCGTGATAGGAAATATAGGGAAACGTGTGATCGCCGCCCGCATAGCGTATCAACGATCCGGGCGAAATGCCGAGGCTCGGCGTGATTTCCGGATATTGCTGAGTCAGGCGGGCAATGACGGTCCGCCACAGCGCATCGCCGGATACCGGGATTTGGCGTATGACGAGATCGGCATCGAGCGCTACCGTGGCGAGGCCAACTTGCGCGCCAGCTTCCGTGAACGCCGGGTACGGATCGAGCCGCTGCCATTGTCTGACCCCGGACGATTCGCGGTATACACGGTCAGCGGCAAGTACGACGTTGCCGGCACGCCGGATGGAATCGGCAAAGTATTCATCATCTTCTTTATTTGAAGGCTCGGCAAAAACAACGTCGAACACAATGATTGCGGCGCCAGCGGCAGCGAGCCGATCGATAAGTTCGGCATGCAGACGCCGCGGCCACGGCCATTGCAACTTCAGCTCGGCGAACGAGGCTTCATCAATGCCGGCCACGGTGATCGGAAAGGCTGATTTATTGGATGCCGACGCGACCATCATGCTATCGAGCAACCTGAACTCAATCTGTTTCCACGCCGGAGTCAGCGACACCAACAGCACAAACACCCAACACAGGGCGGCAAACATCCCCAGTATCAGGGCGGGGGCGCTGGGTGTGCTTCTGGTGAGAGTGGTGCCTTTCATGAATGAACGGATGTCTGGATAACAGGGAAATACGATAGCAGAACTCGAACGCGGAGTCTTTGCGAAATAGGGATTGTGCAACATCTTTTCCGCATCGTTTTCCTCCATGCCACATGGCTACCCATGATGGATTGCCTATCATATTGGCCTATATATTTTTATTTCGAGTGGGAGTATATTTTCATGTCACCCTGCCGTATCCATAATGTTTAAGGAGATACCATGAAACTGCCCCGCTATTTTTGTTTGCTGGCCACTGGGCTGGCTTTGTGTCTGGGTGTGTTAAGCACAAATGCATTTGCCATGACAGGCACGGCTTCCCAATATTTCACGCAAAAAGCGGTTGGCAATACCTGGTCATATTTATCATCATCAACATGTACAGGGGCGGGTTGCCCTCCTCAGGCTCACGCTCCTACGACGTACGTGTCGACCATTACCGCTTCCGTTGGCGGAGTGGTGACTCATCAAAAGATATACGATGGATATACCTACACGGGCACGGAGCAAATCGATGCAACAGGCGCATGGATATGGATGGATTCTGATCATGGCGGGACGTATACGGTATTGCCGGCAACTTTTTCGGTGGGAACGACGTGGGTTTCTTTTCCGGCAATGCCAGAACTCATACCCGGAGTTGTTGACTCTGGAGAGACTTCGACAATTGCTGCTTTCAATGTCACGCGAACTGTACCTGCCGGGACATTTACCGACTGCCTGCAAATAAACACAACAATCACAACCACAGTCTCCCTTGAGGGCTACTCATTTACTTCAGTTTTTACAAGTACGGTTTATTATTCTCCGACAGTTGGAAATGAAGTCGAGCATATATGGACATCCGCATCTTCTGGCACTGACAGCACCGCCATGACTTTTACAGGCACCGATCAATTGCAGTCCTACAGCGTCGCCAGCACCAGCCCAACTCTTCACACCCTCGCCGTCACCCGCACCGGCAGCGGCTTGGGCACCATCACCAGCGACAGCGGCGGCATCAACTGCGGCGCCACCTGCTGGGCGGACTACACCAGCGGCGCCTCCGTCACCCTCACCGCCACCCCCGCCACCGGCAGCTACTTCCAAGGCTGGGGCGGCGCCTGCAGCGG
>JANLID010000116.1 GCA_024654105.1 Gallionella sp.
CTGTGCAGGGTATACATTTTTCCGCCCACATTTCCCGCAGGGATTGACCACACCGGCGAAAAAATGTTGCCTATTTTCTTGATGCCGCTGATGGGAAAATGATCGCGCACCAGCTTCACCGCAAATATGTTATAGGCATTTATCCAGAACGCCATTGCCTCGTCTTTTCCGCGAAGTTCTTCCGGTGAAAACGCGGCCAGGCCGCCGACGAGCTCGTCGAACTCGCTTGAATTGAGGATGGCGGCATAGTCAAACCCGGTATACCCGATGGCCGCGAAATACGATGGCCGCGTATTCTTTTTAAGGATCGCATCCCACCTGCCAAAATCAAAGGCATACAGTGTCTGCGGCAGGCACACCGATAAAAGCAGCGCGATAACCGGCGCACATCGGCATCGTTTCGCTCGAAACTGACCAATATCCTTCAGTGCCATAAGTGCTTGCTCATGAATTTGATATCACCTTGTCGCAGCCAACCTTGTCATTAGGGCACCTCTATAAATCCAGATTTCATCCCAACTGCGGCGTTGCGGAAAAAATTTCTTGCTTACATATCATGCATATGCGGCGCGGCGAAATTTTTTCCGCGCCTTGCATTTGGGCGAACTTTGAATTTCTAGAGGTACCCATTATTCATGCCCGATATTACCACCCACTTGTTGCCAGGCGTCATTGGCGGAAGTGCGATGGCCTGACGGCTATTGGACTTCTCCAGCGGCGGCAATTTTACCGCGCCGAGAAAAGTCAGGCTTCCATTTTCGGGCAAGCCAGCCCAGCATCGGCGCGCCGACGGTAGCAGCCCAGATCATGGCGGGTATTGCGTCGGTTTCTTCCCATGCCCCAAGTAGCGTGAAATTTATCAGCACACGATAGGAAAGAAGCACTGCCCATGTCATCACCAGACCGGCAGTTCCGGGCACGAACGGCAGAAGGCAGGCCAAATAGAGCGCGTACCACGGGTGAAGTGTCGGTGTAAGCAGCAGGAAAGCCAGCACGATGCAATAAACAGTCTTGAAAGCCATTGGAAAAAGATAGGTAGCATAATCGCCCTCCACCGGATTTTCGTTTTTGTGGAACAGCAACGCATACAAAGTGGCTGTTATGACAAAAAACGAAATCGCCAATATCTGCCGCGCAGTGTGCCCGGATGGAAACATTTCATGAAGCGACTGAAATGCAAATCCGGCAAATTCCCAATTGCGCACGTAAGTATCCAGAGTCACAAACATGTTACAAATACCAGGAAAAAATGGGATGGATAGCGCGGTGGCGCCGATAACGGCGCCAAGAATAAACCACCACCTACCCTTCCTGCCGGCCAGAAAAAGAAGTGCCGGAAAGAAAACCAGCGGGAAAAGTTTAACCAGCGCGGCTAGTGAAAACGCGACACCCGCCACAGCAGGTACTAAACCGTTGCGGGAAAATTGCAAGGCCTGGGTATTTTGCCGGTGTATCAGCAGCATGAGCGCCATCATCAGAAAAAAAATTCCTGCGCCATCGATATGTCCCGAACCAGCAATTTCCAGAACCGGGAGGGGATGCCAAGCATAAAGCAGCGCCCGCGCCGGCGGCATTTTCAACCGCGAAAGGATGTGCATTATGACAGCGCAAACGGCGATATCCGCCGCGACAAGCACAGCTTTTATTCCCAGAATGCCGCCCAAAGATGCGCCCATGGCAAAAAAGATTTGTGCTGCGGGTGGGTAAATAGTGATCAGATGCGGGTGGTTGATATGGCTGAGCAGCACGGCGGACTCGGCATCAAAAAGTTTTGCGCCCGAAGGGGCGAATTCATACGGGTTATTGCCGTGTAGAATTGACAATCCGTCCCAGAGATACCGGTAGATGTCGTCGGAGAGTTCAGGCGGACGAAACAGAAATAGGAGCCTGAACGCAACAGCCATCATTATAATTACGCGCGGTGACCAGCACACGTCCCTTGTTTCTCCCAAGTACAGGGCAATGGAGAGCAGCGCCATGATGAGTGCGGACACACCCACGAGCATGGAAATCGATAAACGAAGATCAGCCTGAAAAGCCAGAATAGAATAGGAAAATGCGATGGCGAGCGGAATGCCCCAGAAAAAAAACCGCCTTGAAATATACCGATTGAAACTTGCGTTGGTGCTGCTGTTCATCATGTCCGGAATTTTGTTATCGGGAAAAGTCGCGCTGGCTGGCGATATGAGTCTGATCGAACCTTCCGTCCTGAACAGCGAACTTCAAAAATATGTGATCCTTGATGCCCGCCCCAAGTCCGAATGGCAAGTCGGTCACATACTCGGCGCGTTATCATTTTCATGGGAGAACTTTACCAGAACCAACGATAAAGGAGTGCCGTTCCGGGTATTACCCCCACAGGAATTGGCTGCGGCACTGGGAGCCATGGGTATCGATGAAAAAACCCCCATTGTCATTTACGGTGACGCCGATAAAAGCTGGGGTGGAGAAGGATGGGCAGGCTGGACGTTTGCCTGGTTGGGACATGCCGGCCCCATTCGCATATTAAACGGCGGCATTCAGGCCTGGCGGAAGGGTGGCCTTACGGTAACGATCGATGCGCCGAAAAGCAGGAAAAAAACCACCTACAATTACAAGCTGGCTCCCCAGTGTGATATCTCCACCGCCGAGATCGAACAGCGAAAAACTCCGCTGGTTTTGATCGATACGCGCTCGACGATGGAATGGCTGCTTGGGAAGATACCGGGCGCAATCCATATCGAATGGACAAAGTTTTACACCGGCGCCGACCACCGCCCGCTGGATGCTGCGGCTTTCAGACAACTGCTGAAAGATCATGGCGTCGACACCGGCAAACCTATTGTCTATTACTGCCGCGGAGGAGTCCGATCCGGGTATGCATGGATGGTGCACCAACTTGCGGGGCTGCCCGATGCGCGCAATTACGAAGGCGGCATGGAGGCATGGCGGAAACTGTCCTCCAAATAATCAGCAGCTGATTTGCTAACTCCGGCGAATCTGCGCCATATCGGCAAGGTCTTTCAGAATCACCAGCATGAAGCCGGCGGGAAAGAGCAGCAAAAACGGGATCGCCAGCCAAGCCCCCCGTTGCCACGAAAAAATGACTGGCAGCAAGCTGTAGCACAAGAACAATGTGTTCATGGTCAAGTAGGGAAGAGCCTTTTGACGATAGAGAAATGCTGCCAGGGGCAGCGGCTGGTTTCCCTGCAATCCGAACTTCGGCGTCCGTTCAAAATAACCGCCGTTGCTCAAAGCCCCCTTGATGACGGAAAGAGCAATGCTGGGAGACATCCCGATACCGAAAACCGGCAGGAGCGGCAGCCACCGCAGCGAGCGGACTGACCCGCTGACCAGCGTGTACGCGAAGAAGTACATCAAAATGGCAAAACTTGTTCCGGCAAGCAACGGCAAATCGACCTTCGGCAATTGATACTGCCCGATGCCCACGCGCCATGTGATGGCTGCATACAGGGTAAGGGTTGTGAGCGTGCCAAGCAGCCAGCCGAGATTCGCCAGCAGGTGTGCCACCGCCTCGGCCTTCACCGAAAACGGCAACGGGGAGGCAAGCAGGCGCGGCAGTATCTTTCGCGCCGTCTGTATCGAGCCTTTAGCCCACCTCTGTTGCTGGCTCCGGAATGCCGCAAGGGTTATGGGGAGTTCGGAGGGAACCGCGATGTCATCCCGATAGATAAACTTCCACCCGCGCAACTGAGCGCGATAGCTTAAGTCCAGGTCTTCGGTCACCGTATCCGCCTTCCATCCGCCCGCGGATTCTATCGCGCTCCGCCGCCAAATCCCGGCCGTTCCGTTGAAGTTAAAAAACAGGTTGCGCCCGCACCGCACCCGGTGTTCGATTCCGAAATGCGGACCAAGCAAAAGGGACTGGACGCCGGTGAGCCACGATGCCTCGGCGTTAAGAAAAGTCCATCTCGCCTGAACCATGCCGATTTTCGGGTCGGAGAAACAAGGAACTGTCCGAACCAGAAAATCGGGTTGCGGAAGAAAATCCGCATCGAAAATGGCGATGAACTCGCCCGCCGCATGCGCCATCCCATCTTGCAGTGCACCCGCCTTATATCCTTTCCTGTGCCCGCGCCTGAACACTTTGATATTAACCCCTTCAAGAGCCAGCCGGTTCGCGGTTTCATCAACGATACCGTGGGTATCGTCAGTCGAATCGTCCAGAACCTGTATCTCCAGTTTGTCCTTCGGCCAATCAAGACATGCGGCAAATTCAATAAGCCGCGCGGCGACGAAGCGCTCGTTGTAGAAGGGCAACTGGACAGTCACCATCGGAAAAACTTCCGGATTGGCGGATGGAATGGCATGGCATTCTTTGCGGTGCTCCATGTACCAGCATGCAATCAACCATAACCGATGCACCCCGTAGCAAAGAAGTCCGCCAAGAGAGGCAAAATGGACAATTGTCAATATCCGTAAGTAATCAAAACTCATTTTGCTCCATAGTTTTTGTTGCGCTCCCTTAACGTAAAACTCGCGCAGCGATTCGTTCGCCAAGCTCCGCCCTATCGCTTTCCGCCATGCTTCCACGACCTATAGGTATTTCAAATCCTGCGGTTCATCTACATCGTGCAGCACCTCTCCGACCAGCAGCGTCCAGCCGAGTTGTCCAATGCGCGCAATGGTAATACTCGCAACCGCATCGGTGCTCCAGGGCATATCGCTGAACAGGCATGGGCTGTATTGCCGCAGCCCCAGCAGCGCATAGCCGCCATCGGCCGTGCAATGAATAACCGCATCGTGTTCCTGCAATGCCAGCGCGGCTTCGCGCAACAAACCGCCGGACATTTCCACGCAGTCTGTGCCGATCAATAAAACCCGTTCAGCATTGGCCAAGGCGCGTTCCGAGGCTAGCGCCAGCCGCGCACCGAGATCGCCTTCGCCCTGCTCGGAAATCTCGATGCCTTCCGGGAATTGAATGCCGCGCCATGCGGGATGATGGATAGACGGAGTGACACACAATTCGACCGTGCCGATCTCTGCGGCGATGGCCTCGTGCAGCGTGTTGAACAGCATCTGCTGAGCCAGTTCGGCAGCCCCCGTCGCACCCAGCGCCGGGATCAGGCGCGTCTTGGCAAAGCTGGGCAGGGGCGCCTTGGCAAAAATAATTATCCTGGTCATCGGTATGACTTGGCCAGTTCGCTGGCAGGCACACCGCGCCAGTATAACCAGCGCAATCGCCACATCAGCCATATCGTTCTCCATACGCCATGTGCCTCCCAACGGCGCCCGGAGGTGACTACCCGATCCGGCAGGCAAATCGGCCTCGACAGCGCCAACAGTCGTCTGGACAACTCGATATCCTCCATCAACGGCTGATCCGGAAAACCTCCCGCTGACTCGAAGGCACGGCGTGTCATGAACATGGCTTGATCCCCGGTAGCGATTCCGGTAATGCGCGAGCGCCAATTCATCAGGCTGGCGACCACCCGCAACATGAATGAACGGCCAGTGATACACACATCAAAACGCCCCCATACATGTTTGTGCGCTCCTCCGCCACGCCGAATAGCGGTTTCGATGGCCTGTTCCGCAGCGGATGGCAGCGCGGTGTCAGCATGCAGAAACAACAATATGTCGCCTTGGGCGACTGCCGCGCCAGCGTTCATTTGCCGCGCTCGACCGCGCTCGCTGTGAACTACTCGTGCGCCCGCGCGTGAGGCTGCTTGCCGTGAGTCATCCTCGCTTTCCCCTTCCACCACAATCATTTCGCTATCGCGCCCGCATAGCGACGCGAGTTGCTCAAGCATGCCTGGCAAGCCTTCTGCCTCATTGAGCACCGGAATAATGATCGAGAGTCGCATGTACGTTAACTTGGAAAAGCAGTTGCCTGCAGATTACGCGGATTAACCGTCACTTTTGCATCGCCCGGACAATTCGTTTGGCGATCAACGGAAAAACGCCAAGCAACGCGAAGGACAGCAACACCCGCGGCGAAAGAATGCCGGACAGGCTATCGATGTGCGCCAATTGCGTGCCCGCATTCACATACACCATGGTTCCGGCCAACATGCCCAACTGGCTGACCCAGTAAAAAGTGCGTGTAGGGATTTGGGTCAGGCCCATCAGCAGGTTAATCAGAAAGAACGGAAAGAGCGGCACGAGGCGCAGCATGAAAAGATAAAGCGCTCCATCCTTCGCCATGCCTTCGTTGATCCCCTTTAGCTTGTCGCCAAAGTGATGCTGGACATAGTCGCGCAACAGGTAACGCGAGGTCAGGAACGCAAGTGTCGCGCCTATGGATGACGCAAAAGACACCAGCAGCGTGCCCTGCCAAAGACCAAACAAGGCGCCGATTGCCAGCCCCATGATCGTCGCACCCGGCAGGGACAGCGCCACAACAATTACATACAGCGCAAAGGCAATAAGTGTGACCTGCCAAGGGGACTGCTCCAGCATGGCCGCGAATTTCTCCTGGCTTTCCTTGAGCGCATCCAGCGTCAGGTACTGATCAAGACCCATGCCAAAAAACAGCGCGATGGCCGCGACAACCAGTAAGGCAAGAATTGCTCTTTTCACTCTGATTGCTCAGTTGTGCAGCGCGCCGCCGCAGCTGCTGCCCTGCCCCGCAGTGCAGCCGTAGCAGTGATCGGCAACACGAATAATATTTCCCTGCAAATCGGATTGCAGCAGGTCGCGCAGATGTGGCCGGCCTTTGCCCGGCAGCGCCAGTTCGAGCTGTTGGTTGAAATCGCAGTCATAGAGGTAGCCCTGCCAATCCACACTGACCAGATTGCGGCACATCACGTTATCAAGATTGGCTGCGGAGGAATTCCCCTTCAGCAGACGCATGTAATCGTTGAATTGCCCCCTGGAAATCAGCGCACTGCCAAACCGCTGAATGGGCATGTTGGCGATGACGAACAGATGATTGAATACGATGCCAAAATGTTCAAACAATTCGCGCTTGTAATCTGCCTGCAACGCAGCCTGATCGGGGGGCAGTGAAGGGCCTTGCGGGTTATAGACCAGACTCATGGTGAGTCCGCTGCCTTCATGCCCATAACCCAGCGCGTTGAGTTGCTGAAGTGCTGCAATGCTTTTATCAAACACGCCTTCTCCGCGTTGCTTGTCCACATTGGCGGAGGAATAACACGGTAACGATGCCACCACTTCCACCTTGTGGCTGGCCAGGAATTCGCCGAGACCGTCCTGCCCAGGCTCAAACAGAATGGTCAGGTTGCAGCGGTCAATCACGTGCACTCCCAAGGCTGTTGCCTTGCCCACCAGATCAAGGAATTTATGGTGCAGTTCCGGTGCGCCACCAGTCAAATCAAGCGTCCCAATCTTACGCGTTACCAGCACTTGCGGAATGAGTTCGATGACCTCCTCAACCATCATCTCCTCACGATGGACACCGGCGTTGACGTGGCAATGAAGACATGACTGATTGCATTGATAACCCAAATTAACCTGTAGTATTTCCAGCCTGCCACGATGCAACGCAGGGAACTCAGTAGCCTGAAGCAAGGGTAACGTGGCATGCATAATCGTCCTCAATGTAATGGATGAAAGCCACTTTGTGGCCAAATTTTTCTGCGAACCGGCGATACAACTGCGCCAAAAAAAAACGCATCGCCCCAACATGCCAAAACGCACCATGGATCGTTCGTCACGGTCATTTTATACCGGTTCCGCCAGCCTTTTCTTTTCATCCGCCACCGCAATACAATGCAGCGCATTCCGGGCAAGTTCTCGTTTGAATAAAGAAACTTGGTTCTTCATCAATTGCACGGAACTTGAAACCGCCACCCTAAACAATTCGAACATGGCCCCTTTAATTGCGTGCCGCAAGTGTTATCGCGGTTTGACCAGTCTCGCGTCGTATGTCCACCGGCGCACCTTTGTGGCAGTGATGCGGGAAATATCAGAATGCTTAGGGTTAAGCAGAATGACGCAGTCTTCCGGCACGATGGCGGATGGCACAACCAACACAGCCGATTTATTGGATACAGCCCATTGGCTGCCAAAGCCAACGCTGGCATTACCGGCTGGACAAGCATCCCACCCGGTTTCAAGCGATTGCACCGTCGCAATCGTTCGGGCTTTCCACACCTTTTCAGGAATGTCGATTGCTACCAGAAAACGATATAGCGGCAGGCCGCCAACATCGAGATGAACCAAGGTCTCAAGGCAAGCAAGCGAAGGCGTATCGGAACAATACAGGACAGGCAAGCCCCTTCGGTTCCAGCGGCCACCCGTGATTTTCGCGCCCGCACCCGAAAGATCGTCAGCGGCGTAATCCGGTGCTTGCGTTGCAATACGCCAAACCCGCATCAGGCATACGCCCCGGACTGGGATTGCGCCAAAAACCGGGCAACCAGATTTTGGCCTTCCATCGTATCCATAAATTCGGCGGGCTTTTTGCCGCCCAGCGCAGGCAATGGCCGTTGCAGCCAATCACCCACCCAGCGCCCGGCATCGAAACCTTCCGCGTTGCCGGACTGTTTTACCATCGCCTCAACCTGCCCCACAAGACGCTCCAACCCCACCACCCGCTCCGATTGCTCGGCGGATAACGCCTCATTGTTTTGAATCTTGCGCACCACCGTTGACCTGGGAAGCGCCAGCGTGGAAAACAATAGCTCGTTAGACATATCCATTGCACGACCGATCTGCAACAAAATATTCGCCGGTACACCTTGGCGAATGATCATCACGCGCTCAAGCTCCGTAGCGGAATACAAACCCGAAGCAGTCAATGCGTTAGACCGTATGCGCGATGTCTTGGCAACTCCAGATTGTCGGGCGGCCTTCGCCCATTCTCCACACGCAGCGCTTTGTTTAGCCGCCATTGCAGCAGAAACACCAGCAGACGCCTTTGTCGGCTTGGCGCTTGTGCCGGAACGCAGCGAAACTTTTTTTGGCTTCGCTGTTACCGCTGATTGCTTATCCATGATCTCTCTCCTGCTCAAATGAGCTTTAATTCTAGCCCATCCGGTTAAAACATGTTCACGTATTAACAAAGAACCGGGGTCTGTCCCCCATGGCACCACCATGGCACCACTGGAGATGGATGTGTTGCGGTGCAAATCACAGCCGATGGTGGACAAAGAGATTGCGGTGTATTTCCTGGCCTACAACCTGGTGCGCTGGGCGATGGCGAAAGCGGCATTGCTGGCGGAC
>JANLID010000123.1 GCA_024654105.1 Gallionella sp.
CATCAAACTTGACATCGTGCGCCTTCACGGAGGTAACAGGCTGAGCGTCGAACGGATGCCGAATCTTCCGATACGAACACGCAACGATTTCCGTGAAGCGCCGCTTCCCGATGGCCGCCTGATGGTGCTCGGCGGCTCCGATGCCCAATATCGCGGCTGCTCGCCTTGTCGGGCGGAAACCCATATTCTCGACCCGAAAACAAAAACTTGGGGCGCGGGCCCGCCCATGCTTGAACCGCGCTCGGAACACCTCGCCACACGACTCCCGGATGGCAGTATCCTGGTCACCGGTGGCTGGACGCCCACGCAGGGCTGGGGGCATGGCCCTTCTCGCACCGCCGAGCGCTGGAACCCAACCACAAACAAGTTTGAGGCCATCGCACCGATGCCCTCCGGCACTTCGCGCCATCAAGCCGTCTGGATGCCGGGCCAGGAAGAAAAGACCCTGCTGATTGCCGGAGGTACAAATTCAAGTGTGCATGCCTATGACCTCCGGACCGGTGAGTGGAGAACGGCGGGCGCGACCCGGCAGGGGGACGAGCAAGGCGGCTGCGCCTTTGTACCATTTGTTTTCCGCGGCGATGCGTATGCGTGGACACTCGGCAAACAAGTAGTCCAATATGGAGATCACTATTGCGCCGAGCAAAAGTACTGGGAACTTACCGCCCTGCGGCCGGCCAGTAACACGGCGTCTCCTGCGCCCGAAGGGTTTCTGGCCACCTATCGAAGCCGCGCAGCGCTGGTGCCTGCAAACCAAGACAGGCCCGCCCTGATCATCGGCGGATCCATCCACGCCGGCATGAATTCTTATCTCGTTACCAGCACAGTGGAAGCCATCGACAAAAATGGCGGCGCCCGTTCCCTGCCTGGCCTGCTTGAGGCGCGCACAGGGGCAACCGCGTACTGGATCGGAAAGGGCGCGCTCGTCATCGGCGGTCAGGGTGAAGACAGCAACAATTCCAGACCCGCGACCCGGCAACTGCCGATGGAGTGGCTTGCGTCTGACATGCCGGAAGGCAAGGCACGTTGGGTGAAACTTCCCGATTCAACTTTCGGGCGATCATCGGCGCTCGGCCAGTTAGAGGATGGAAGCCTGCTCGCGGTTGACGGTGTCAGTATCAGTCGGCTCACGTTGAATCCCGGTGGTGGTGGCCTGCCTGCCATAAGGATCGATCACGATGCGTATCCCCAGCTCAACCGCGCACGAAAAGACTACGATGGCACTGTTGTGCGTATTCGCGGACTGGCCGATGGCCGGGTCGTCATCGCCGGCGGAAATGTTCAGTCAGAAAAAATAGCGCTACTCCGTGAAGATTCGAGCCGGCCCGATGCAACGGATGAATACATCGGTATTGGCGAGTACCTCCCATCGCGTCGTCACGAAATTTATGATCCGGCCGGCAAGCGCTGGCGCACCACCGCGCCCTCGCGTGGTGCGGGCGGCAAGGTAGCGATCCTGCCCGATGGCCGTGTTCTCAAAATCGGCCGGCTCCCCGGCAAAGATGAAAACGACGAGCGCTACGTGATGGAAATTTCCAACGCTGATGGAACAGCCTGGACCACATGGCCCGCCAATGCCCAGCCAAAAATGAAACTGTCGGACAAAGCCAGCCCGTTTGTGGTGGATGGTGAACTGTTCCTTTCTGGCGAACTGGGTACCCTCTCCACCGGTGGCGGGCCAAGCGGTATCGAGTGGCTGAACACCGCTACTGGTCGCTGGGAGGCCTTATGGTGGGCTAATGCCTATGATAACTGGCGCGACCACCTTGGTCGCCTGATTGTGCGCCAGCTGGCCAATGGCAAGAAGGTGCTCCTGCCGGTCGATGGTTACTGATACACAAGTATTCGGGAATACCTCATGAACAGATTGCGACCGTGATGATGCTTGCATTCCTGGCCATGCCTTGCGCCTCCTGGGCCACCCTGCCCGCGAGCAGCAACATCCAGTTTGTTGCGGGCAACAATGTGTGGCAACCGGGCCAGCGGTACCAGAACGGCTCGGACTGGCTGGCCCTCGCTTGCACCGCAACGGCATGCCGTCTTGAGCCGGCGACACTCACGGTTCGCGCCGAACCCTGGCAAGGCCATTACGATGAACAGGCGACAGCGGGCCAGAAGGTTCTCTTCAATAAGACATCTGCCGCGCCGGGCAAGGTCATCGCCTGGCTGCGCGCGCAGGCAGCGCACAAGTGGCTCGCGCCGGGGCCGGTGACCACCTACGCCTCGAACACAGCGCCACTCAAGCGGCCGGCCAGCGAGGGCACGCTGGAGGTCGCAGTCGATTTACCCGATGGCACCCAAGCCAGCTTCGTGCCGCTGCTTCATCTGGAAAAGAAGGCATTTTTTCTGCAACTGCGCACACCACGTCAGCGACAACTGCTCGGGGAGCTGGGCAGCTGCTCTCATGAGGTATCGACCGGCTATTTCCTGTGGGCTGGCGATCTCGACCGCGACGGCAAGCCCGACTACCTGATCAGCTTTGTCGATGCCGATGGAGAGGTGATTCTCTATCTGTCCAGCATCGCCAACCCCGCCGAAATGGTTGGCCGGGCCGGCTTCTACAATGCGCCGCCGTTCGGTGGCGAATGTGACGGCAGTGGTTGGATAGGTGGCAATTGAAGGGGAACAAGGTCGTGAAAAGGTTGGTCTATGGCGGAATGTTGTTGGCGGTCGTCTCGACGGTAACTCACGCCGCAAACAACCAGGCTGGTGTAAAGAGCGGGCCCACGGATCCTGTTCCGGCCGCCAGCTTCGATTGCCGCAAGGCAAGCACGCCGGCCGAGAAGACGATCTGCAGCGATCCCACGTTGGCCGCGCTGGACAGCGCCATGGCCTCGGTCTATCGCAGGGTGCGGGCGCAGTTACCCACCGCGGAACGCCATCGCCTGGTGCTGGAACAGCGCGCCTGGCTGAAGGAAGTCAGGGACCGCTGCGGAGATGGGGCGTGTATTGCGCAGGCCTACACCACGCGACAGATGCAGCTGCAGGCGAGACAACAGGCAAGACCGCACTCCATCAAACAGGTGACGCTCGGTATGTATCACAGTTGCACACTCACTGCAGGTGGTGCGGTGTCATGCCGAGGCAACAATAAAGCTGGTCAGATTGGTCATGGCAAACTCGGCGGGAACGTTGCGCGCCCGACACGGGTGATTGCGCAAGGCGCCACCAGCATCGCTACCGGCGATTATCACAACTGTGCCGTGGTGAAGGGCGCGTTGCGCTGCTGGGGCAACAACTATTACGGCACTGTCGGCAATGGCAAATCGGGTGAGGGCAGCGATGTCTCCAGCCCAACCAAGGTCATCGCAAGCGGTGTTAAGGCGGTCTCGGCCGGCGGTAGCCATACCTGTGCGGTGGTGAACGAAAGCCTGCGGTGTTGGGGAAGCAATAGCCACAGTCAACTTGGCCGGGGAGTACAGCAGTCCATTGTCCTTCAACCGTCAGAAATTATTGCCAAGGGTGTTACCGGTGTTTCCGCCGGCAAGAATCATACCTGCGCGATCATCCATGACACCTTGCATTGCTGGGGTTACAACAGCAGGGGTCAGATCGGCAATGGCACTTCCGACAACCATGTTCCTGATCCTGTACTGGTGATCGGCGAGGGCGTGACGGCTGTCTCGGCGGGCGACGATCACACTTGTGCAATTGCCAACGGCGCCCTCTACTGCTGGGGCAATAATTCATCTGGCGAAATCGGCGCGGGCAAGGCCGGGGGCAACGCGCTCAAGCCGGTATTGGTCATCGCTCAGGGCGTTACATCAGTAACGACCGATGTCGGCGGTGAAGACGGTATCGATGCGCATACCTGCGCGATTGTCGACCAAGCCTTGTACTGCTGGGGCAACAATTTTTATGGCCAGATCGGAAACGGCCCGCCGGGGAGAAACGTGCGCGCACCGGTCAGGGTGATTGAAAGCGGTGTCACGGCGGTTTCAGCCCGCGGCCATCACACCTGCGCGGTAGTGAATGGCGCGGAGCAATGCTGGCGATACAGCGTCTACGGCGAGATCGATTCCCGGCCACCGGCCGCGGCCAGGCTCAGGCCTGCGCCACAGTCATCACCGTCGACGACTGGCCTCGACCGCTACTTGGGTACTTTTAAAGGCTCGTTTATTTCGATCGGAACCGAGTTCGTCATTACACGTTTCTTTCTCAATAGCGGCGGCGAGATGATCGGCGAATACACGACGATTCCCTATGAGGGATCGTCGAAGAATACCGAATCGGGCACACTCGATGCCTGTCAGGCGTTGCCAGACAGCGAGCTTCACTGCAAATGGCATGACCGACACGGCACCGGCTTATTGGTGGTGCAATTTGACGATAGCGCTACGGAATTCAGAGGCAACTGGTACGATGACCGTCGTGATCGTCGTGTGCCTCATATGAAGAGAGAATATTGGCTCGGAAAAACCAGTTGGAATGGCGTTCGACAATAGCAGAAAACCGGTCGGCCTTTCAGATCATGGCCGGTTTTCACATAAACCAAAACTCTGACTTGATTCCGCCCGTTCGCGGCCTTACCCTATTCGCGACCCACTCCAAGGAGGTTCCATGCTGCGTTTGCTGCCCCGTGTCGTAAAGTCTGTTTCCCTGCCGTTCGCGCTCGTCACTATTGCCTTGCTGTCCGGCTGCGGCATCAACAACATCCCGACCTACGACGAGGGCGTGAAGGCCGCCTGGAGCCAGGTCGAGAACCAGTACCAGCGGCGCGCCGACCTGATCCCCAACCTGGTCGAGACCGTGAAGGGCTACGCCAAGCAGGAGAAGGAGGTGCTGACCCAGGTGGTCGAGGCGCGCTCGCGGGTCGCGCAGATGCAGGTGCCGAAGGACATCCTCACCAACCCCGAGGCGTTCAAGCAATTCCAGCAAAACCAGGACGCGCTGTCGTCGGCGCTGTCGCGCCTGCTGGTGGTGGTCGAACGCTACCCCGACCTCAAGTCCAACCAGAACTTCCTGGCGCTGCAATCGCAACTCGAGGGCACCGAGAACCGCATCAGCGTGGCACGCCGCGACTACATCGAGACGGTCAAGACCTACAACACCGAACTGCGCACCATCCCCGGCCGCTGGTGGGCGGCGCTGCTGTATTCGGACGCCAAGGTCCGGGAGACCTTCAGCGTGCCGGCCGAGGCCAAGGAAACCCCGAAGGTGAAGTTCTAGTAAGGCGCTGGCTTGTTGAGTTCCTTCCCCCTTCCAGAGGGAAGGTCACGACCGCAGGGATGCGGGAGGTAGAGCAACGCAGGGAGCAGTTGCCGAGGATGGGGGTTAAAGCTGGATGCATACCAAACGGATTTGCCCCGTCACAACCTCCAGGGCGCGCTCGCTTCGCAGCGAAATGACCGAT
>JANLID010000190.1 GCA_024654105.1 Gallionella sp.
CAGAACGGGGAACTCAAGCAATTGCTGGAGGACATCATTTAACAGGAAAGGGTCAACACACAATGCTGCCCGGAAGGATTGGCGCAAGTATTACCCGAAAAGGTTAGGCCGAAATATATAGGCATTTCGGCATATATGAATTTCTGGAGAGAATGGATATAGTCCGAACCGAGTGTTTAAGTTGGTGTTTGGTAACACTCTACTTCTCATACTCTCCTCCTCTTAGGGCGATCTCTAGATCGCCCATTTTTTTACCTATAATTTTGCGAGGCTGGCGTGCGCTCGTGCGATTGCTGCTTCAACTTGCCGCGGTGCGGTACCGCCGATGTGGTCGCGGCTGGCCAGTGAACCTTCCAGCGACAGTACCTGATATACGTCCTCGCCGATCAGCGCGGAGAACTGCTGCAAGTCGGTGAGACCGATGTCGCCCAGGTCACAGCCGCGCTGCTCGGCGAAGCGCACCGCCAGCGCCACCGCCTCATGCGCGTCGCGGAACGGTAAGCCCTTCTTCACCAGATAATCCGCCAGGTCGGTGGCGGTGGCATAACCCTGCAACGCCGCATCGCGCATGGCCTCCGGCTTGACCTTGATGCCGCCGATCATGTCGGCGTAGATGCGCAGCGTCTGGGTCAGCGTTTCCACCGTGTCGAACAGCGGCTCCTTGTCTTCCTGGTTGTCCTTGTTGTAGGCCAGCGGCTGGCCTTTCATCAGCGTGAGCAGCGCGACCAGGTGTCCGTTGACGCGCCCGGTCTTGCCGCGCACCAGTTCCGGCACGTCGGGATTTTTCTTTTGCGGCATGATCGAAGAGCCGGTGCAGAAACGGTCGGCGATGTCGATGAAGCCGAAGCGCGGGTTCATCCACAGGATCAGTTCCTCGGAGAAGCGCGACAGGTGCGTCATGATCAGCGCGGCGCAGGCGGTGAATTCGATGGCGAAGTCGCGGTCCGACACCGCATCCAGCGAGTTCTCGCAGACGCCGTCAAAGCCCAGCAGTTCGGCGACGTACTCACGCTTGATCGGATAGCTGGTGCCGGCCAGCGCCGCCGCGCCGAGCGGCAGACGGTTCACGCGACGGCGGCAATCGTGCAGGCGCTCCGCATCGCGTTTGAGCATCTCGAAATAGGCCATCAGATGATGCGCAAAACTGACCGGCTGCGCGACCTGCAAGTGGGTGAAGCCGGGCATGATGGTGTGGGTATGGTGCTGGGCGAGGTCGAGCAGCGCAGTTTGCAGCGCCTTGATCAGGTGCAGCAGGTCGTCGATCGAACTGCGCAGATACAGGCGCACATCGGTTGCCACCTGGTCGTTGCGCGAGCGCCCGGTGTGCAGGCGCTTGCCGGCATCGCCGACCAGCGCGGTGAGGCGTTTCTCGATGTTGAGGTGCACGTCTTCCAGATCGAGTGACCAGACGAAATCGCCGCCGATGATTTCGTTTTCGATTTGCGCGAGGCCGCGCTGGATGTCGCCCAAATCCTGCGCGGTGATAATGCCGCAGGCGGCCAGCATTTGCGCGTGTGCCCGCGAGCCCTGAATATCAAACATGGCCAGCTTGTGGTCAAAGCCCGCTGATGCGGTATAGCGTTTTACCAGCTCCGCCACCGGCTCGGCGAACCGCCCCGACCAGGTGTCGTTATTTTTATCTTGTGTTGGATCTTGCATCGCTGCCCCTACATGTACCAAAATGAAGCATGAAAAACGGTAAAATTCACCGCCATGAATAAGGCGTGCAGTATAAAACAAAATGCCTTGCCCGACGCGTTGCCCAACTTCCGCAACCTCGGCGTGACATTGCGCATTCTGCTGATCAGCAACGGCTTGGCGTTGTTGCAGGCGTTGTTGCAGGCGAATGGCTGGGCGGAAATACCGTTGCGCATGATGCAGATTGCCGCGCTGCTGACGCCCATCCTGTTGTCCAGTCTGCTGCTGCTGTGGGCAATACAGCCGTGGCTGAACCGGCTTGCCTATTGGCATGGCGCGCTGGCAATGAATGTGTTGGTGATAATGCTGACAGTGTTTACCTATTACTTCGGTGGCGAGCTGTACCGCCCACCGGACCGTGATGGCACATATTTTGATGTGGTGCGCTATATGCTGCTCGGCGCGCTGGTAAGCAGCATCCTGCTGATGTATTTTCGCTGGCGCAGCCAGGTGCTGTCGCGTGCCTTGCATGAGGCGCGCCTGCGGGTGTTGCGTGCGCGTATCCGGCCGCATTTTTTGTTTAACACCATCAACGCCGTGCTCAGCATCGTGCGCGCCCAGCCCAGGCAGGCCGAAATCGCGCTGGAGGACATGTCCGACCTGTTTCGTATGGCGATGGCGGATACGCAAGACCTCGTGCCGCTGCGGCAGGAAATCGAGTTGGGCAGGCAATACATCGCGCTGGAGCAATTGCGCATGGGCGAGCGGCTGCAGGTGGAATGGCAAGTGGCGGAGGTGGGAGGCGCGCTGATACCGCCGCTGCTGTTGCAGCCATTACTGGAAAACGCCGTGTATCATGGCATTGAGCCGCTACCACAGGGCGGCAGCATCCGCGTCGAGCTGTGGCGCAGTGGCGACGAATTGCGGCTCAAGGTGGAGAACCCCTGTCCGGCGCGCGATACTGCGCCGCGCCCCGGCAACAGGATGGCGTTGCAGAATATTCGCGAACGGCTGGCACTGCTGTTCGACGTTGAGGCGCGCTATAAAGTTGACAGCGGCAAAAATTTTTATCGCGTGGAAATCACTCTGCCGTACCTGAAGGAGAAAGCGGTATGAATCTGGTTGAACTGCCCTTGCGCGTTTTTATCGTGGACGACGAACTACCCGCGCGCAATCGCCTGCGCGACCTGTTGCACGATTGCAGCGAACAACTGCCGCTGGATGTCGTTGGCGAAGCGGGCAACGGCCAGGAGGCGCTGGACAAACTCATGAAAACGCCAGTCGATGTGGTGCTGCTGGATATCCGCATGCCGCAGATGGATGGTGTCGAACTCGCGCAGCATCTCAACAGACTGCCTAAATCTGTCCTGGGCATGTCGAAGTGGCCACCGGTCATTATCTTCACCACTGCCTACGATGCCTATGCGATCAAGGCATTTGAGCTGCACGCGATCGATTACCTGCTCAAACCGATCCGCCTGAAACGGCTGTTTGAAGCGCTTACCCGTGCGCGCGAAGCTGTGCCATTGCAAACCGAAGTGCTGCGCGACCTGCTGCCGGAGCCGCGCAAATTTCTCTCCATCCACGAACGCGGCAAGATCCATCTTGTGCCTGTCGAGCAAGTGCTGTTTCTGCGCGCCGAGTTGAAATACGTTACCGTGCGTACCGCCGAGAGCGAATACCTGCTCGAAGAATCGCTCACCGCGCTGGAACAGGAATTCGCCGCACGCTTCGCGCGCATCCACCGCAACTGCCTGGTGGCGAAGGAGGCGATTGAGGGATTCGAGAAAAGCGGCGAGGAGGGGGAGAGCAACTGGCAGGTCAAGCTGAAAGGGCTGGATGAACTGCTGGCAATCAGTCGCCGGCAGCAACATATCGTCAAGGAATTTAGCTAGGTGGTTTCTGCGTCATGGTGTGGCGAATTTCAGGCGGACGCGCAACTCGCGG
>JANLID010000128.1 GCA_024654105.1 Gallionella sp.
TGCTGGGCCTGGCGCTGAATGTGGGCAGGTTTGCCGATACGCCAGGCCCAGCAGCAACAGCGCAACCGGTATCGCCGGAGTAACCTGCCAGAACAGCACCCGCTCACGCATCGCGGCAATGCGCTTGCCCATCAGCAACGCCAGCGCGGGGAACATCGGCAGCAGATAGGACGGCAGCTTTGAACCGGAGATTGAGAAGAATATGTAAATGAATACCGCCCAGATCAGCAGAAAGCGCTGGGTGTTGAACATCTTATTGACATGAAACTCGCGCAGCGATTCGTTTGCCCCCTCGCCCGCTTGCGGGAGAGGGTTGGGGAGAGGGGAACGGGCATGCCCGTTAGGCAGGCTGCTGTTGCGCAAAGCGCGCAGCATGGCGTCGAACATCAATACCGTCCACGGCAACGCCCCGGCCAGCAAAATCGGGATGAAGTAATACCAGGGCTGATAGCGCCCCAGATCCTTGGTGGTGAAACGCGTGTAGTGTTCGTAGATGAAGAAGCGCTCGAAGAATTCCGGGTTGGCCTGCATCACCAGCACGAACCACGGCACGGTGATAACGAAGAACACCGCAAGGCCGGGCAGCCAATGCATGCGTTTCAGCACGCCGAAGTCGCGCTGCACGGCGCAGTAGATGAACAGCGCCGCACCCGGCAGGATGATGCCCATCAGCCCCTTGCTCAACACTGCCAGGGCCATACCCGCCCACGCCACCAGCATCCAGTTGCGCCGTTTATTGACTTCCGCCTGCGCCTGCGCGAGCAGCAGGCCGAGGATGCCCAGCGTGATGAAGAAGGTTACGCCCATGTCGAGCGTGTTGATGTGCCCCATCAGCACGTACAGCAGGCTGCTGGACAGCAGCAGCGCGGCATAGCCCGCCGCTTCGCGCCCGAACAGGCGCAAACCGGCGAACCACACCAGCAGGATGCCCATGAATCCGGTCAGCCCGGCCCACAGCCGCGAGGTCCACTGGTATTCGCCGAATACGGTATAGGCGGTGGCGGTCGCCCAGTACTGCAGCGGCGGTTTTTCGAAATACTTGAGGTCATTCAGGCGCGGCGTCACCCAGTCGCCGCCCGCCACCATCTCGCGCGGAATCTCGGCATAGCGCCCTTCATCGGGCTTGATCAGCGTGCGGTATTCGAGGTTGGAAAACCAGATCAGCGCAACGGCGATGAGCAGCCACCAAACCTGTTTGGTCGAGTTATGGTCCATTGCTTGTTATTGTTCTGTCCAGCCGGCGCGCAATTCGCGGGCGGCGCGGAATGTCTGCTCGAGTCGCACCGCATCACCTGCTTCCAGCGCCGCACTCATTTGCTTCAATTCTGCAATGTAGATTTGCAATTCCCGCAGCAACGCCTCGCGATTTGCCAGACAGATGTCGCGCCACATTTCCGGCGAGCTGGCGGCAATGCGCGTGAAATCGCGGAAGCCGCTGGCAGCGAAGGACAGCAGCAGATCGCGGTTGTCGCGCTGCGCCAGATCATGCACCAGCGCGAACGACAGCAAGTGCGGCAGATGGCTCACTGCCGCGAACACGGCATCGTGCTGCTCCGCGGTCAGTTCGCTCACTGCTGCGCCGCACAGCTCCCATGCCTTGCGCACGCGCGCCACCGCCTCTTGCGAATTCTCCGGCAGCGGAGTCAATACCACTTTCCTGCCTTGGTACAGATCGGCTTGTGCCGCGCCCGCGCCGCTTTTTTCCGCGCCCGCGATAGGATGGGCGGGAATGAACTGCACAACTTTACTGCCCAAATTTGCGCGAGCCGCAGCCACCACATCGCTCTTGGTACTGCCGCCATCGGTGACCAGGGTATGTACGCCTAGATGCGGCGCGATGCGCACCATCAATTCCGCCATCTGCCCGACCGGCGTGGCCAGCAATACCAAATCCGCATTACTCACTTCAGCGGCAACATCCTGCCCGATGCGGTTGATGATGCCGAGTTGTTGTGCCTGTTGCAGCGTTGCTTCGCTGCGCCCGAAACCAACCACCTCGCCGACCGCATGCGCCTTGCGCAATGCCAGCGCGAACGAGCCACCGATCAGGCCGACACCGAAAATGACGATTTTTTTGAATTGTGGTTCAGACACAGGTAGCCCCCTCTTAACAGGGTGTTGAAAAACGTCGCGAGCGATGGCAGAACAAGGCGCGAAAGGACGAAAAAGCGGAGTTTACATAGTAGTAAATGAGCATTTTGAGTCCTTGAGAAACACAGTTATGCCAAGCGCAGCAGTTTTTAACACCCTGTTACAGCGTGCGCCCGATGGCGTTGGCGATCCCGCCCAGCGTACCCATCAACTTCTTCAGTTCCTGCGGGGTCAGCGCCTGGTCGGCATCGCACCAGGCTTCGCAGGGGTTCGGATGCATCTCGACCAGCAGCCCGTCCGCGCCCGCGGCGATGGCCGCCTGCGACAACGCGGGAACCATCCACGCCTTGCCGCCTGCATGCGAGGGATCGACAATCACCGGCAAGTGGGTCTCTTTCTTCAGCACCGGGATCGCGGTCACGTCCAGCACGTTGCGGTAGGCGGTCTCGAAGGTGCGGATGCCGCGTTCGCAGAAAATGATGTTGTGGTTGCCGCCTGCCGCGATGTATTCCGCCGACATCAGCCATTCGGAAATGGTCGCCGACATGCCGCGCTTGAGGATCACCGGCTTGTTGATGCGCCCGACTTCCTTGAGC
>JANLID010000157.1 GCA_024654105.1 Gallionella sp.
CTCACAAGGCGGAAATATAGGCGACACTTGACGCACTTCTCGTTCCCACGGTCTCCGTGGGAACGCATCAGGGGACGCGCAGCAAATCGCACCGCGGAGCGGCATGGCCAGCGTTCCCACGCAGAGCATGGGAACGATGCGATGCGAAGAAGCTGTACATACTGAAAAAATCGCTTTAAGCCAGCTTCAGTCTCCCTTGTTTTTCGCCCGCTATCTGTGCTTTTTGATACACTGCGCACCTATCGGGATTCCGCTCCTGAAAGGTTATGGGACATGCGTTTGAGTGCCGGACAAGTCGAAGCGATCAAACAGGAGACCGAACATTTCTTCGGCGCGCAGGTAGAGGTATGGCTGTTCGGTTCGCGGGGGGGCAAGAGCCAAGGCGGCTTCACACTGGTCGAGCTGATCATGACGATGGTCATCATCGGCATCATTTCTGCCGTGGCCATTCCACGTTTTTTTGACAACAGCGTGTTTCAGAATCGTGGTGCGGCGGATCAAGTGAAGGCGGCGTTGCGGTATGGGCAGAAGGTGGCGGTTGCGCAGCATCGCCCTGTGAGTGTAAATATCACGGTGGCAGCAACTCCAGATTGCAGCACAACGCTGGATGTATCTGGCAATGTGAACTGTGCTGTTACGGTAGCAGGGTCTGCTACCGTAACATTCAATGCACTTGGCCAGCCCGTGCAGAATACTTCTCCCTATACGCCGCTTCTTGCACCTGTTCAAATTTCTGCAGGAAGCATGACGGTCACCATCGAGCAGGAAACAGGCTATGTGTACTAAGCCGTCATTCCCGCGCAGGCGGGAATGACGGAGCTTGCATGAAAACCGCTGAACTGTTGCAGTCATTATCTGAAGGGCAGGTGCAGTACGTCCTGGTCGGCGGGATGGCAGTGCAACTGCACGGATTTATGCGCTCCACTTTTAATATCGATCTGGTGCTGGCGATGAATGACGAGAATCTCGTGCGCTTTATTGATGTTGCCAAACGATTCGGATTAATCCCTTCCATTCCGGTGTCGATTGAATCCTTAAGGAATGCCAGCCAGATCGAGCAGTGGTACCGCGAAAAGGGAATGTTGGCATTTGCCTTGAGGGAACCGCAAGTCGGCGGCGGCGTGGTGAATATTCTGGTGCGCCCGGAGGTGCCGTTTGAACAGCTCATGGAGAGTGCGGTGGAAGGAAAGTTGTTTGAACAGCAGGTGTGGATCGCCTCCATAGAGGATTTGCTGACGATGAAACGTGTCGCGAACCGCCCCAAAGATCAACTCGACATCGCGGCGCTGGAAAAGATCAAACGCGGAGAAGACCCCAATGATTGAGTCGCAAAATCGCGTGCGCGTAACAATTTCCGAGGAAATCATGCTTGCTCGACTGGCGCAGTCTGAACAAATGAGAGAGTTTTTTATCGAAATGTGGAAACAGAATCCAACGTTGGCGAAGCAAGGTGGTGCGCGCGTGCAAAGTTTGCTAACACCGCCGGAGCAAATTGATACTGAAACAAAGCCCTTATCCCGCCGGGGGAAGGGTGGGGATGGGGGGAAGCTATGACTGAAATCATCGCAATTGAGTCTGTTGCGCAGCGTATTTCAGTATTGCGCGGACACAAGGTAATGATCGATGCCGATTTGGCGGAGCTGTATGACGTACCGACCAAAGCATTGAATCAGGCAGTGCAACGGAATTTGGAGCGATTTCCTGCTGACTTTATGTTTCAGCTTACCCGAGATGAAAAAACGGAGGTGGTCACAAATTGTGACCACCTCGCCAGGCTCAAGTATTCGCGGACTTTACCTTATGCCTTCACAGAACATGGAGCATTGATGTTGGGCAATGCGCTGAAGTCCGACCGTGCGGTCGAGGTCAGCTTGTTGGTGGTGCGCACTTTCGTGCAGTTGCGCGAAATGCTATCAGGCAACAAAGAGCTGGAAATGAAACTGCTGGAGTTGGAGCGCAAAGTGTCCGGCCACGATCAGGCTCTGGCCGGATTGATTGACGCCATTCGGCAACTGATGAAACAACCTGTCAGCGCAAGTCGCCCGATTGGTTTCACCGCGAATATCAAAGGTGGCCATAAATGATGCGTCAACGCGGCATCAGCCTGATCGAGCTGATCATGTTCATCGTCATCGTCAGCGTCGCGCTGGCGGGGATTTTGCTGGTGATGAACGTCACTACCAAAAGCAGCGCCGATCCGGTCATTCATAAACAGGCGATAGCGGCAGCGGAGTCACTGCTGGAAGAGGTTCAGTTGCAGGATTTTATGGATCTGAGCGGATCGGCGGCATGCATACTTCCCGCCAGTGCGGTGACGGCGGCGAATCGCGCCACGGATTACCATATCGTTGATTGCTATGACAGCTTTGGCATGACAGGCATCACTGACCTGAACAACAACCCGGTTGGATTGTCTGCTTACAACGCCAGCGTGGCAATCACGCCTGAGGCGCTGGGCGGCATCGCGGCAGGTAGCGCGGTGCGCATCACGGTCACGGTGACCGACCCGCAAAGCAACACTATCGCCATCGACGGCTACAGGACGCGATACTGATGCGAACCACGGCACAACGCGGTTTTACCTTGGTCGAGATGATCATGGTGATCGTCATCACCGGCATCATCGGCGGTATAGTGGCGGTGTTTCTCAAGGCACCGGTCCAGCAATACATGGACGTCGCGCGACGAGCCGAACTCACCGATATCGCCGATACCGCTGTGCGTCGTATGGCGCGCGACATACGCACTGCCGTGCCGAACAGCGTGCGAGTTCCTAATCCGACGAGTACGTCGACCTATATTGAATTCATGCCGACTAGGGATGGCGGGCGATACCGCGCTAATTCGACAGGGGGAGGAGTTGGCTGTGGCACGGTGGCGGATTCTGTGCTGGATTTTGCGGCGGCGGATACCTGCTTCGAGATCATTGGTTCAGCCATTAAATTTAACTCTATCAACGACCAGATCGTTGTCGGTAGCACACAGTCGGATGGTGCGCCGCCGTATCAATTGCCCACCAGTGCGACGGGAATACGTCGCGCCATCGATGCGGCGGGCGTGGGCACATTCCAATACGTGAAGATAACCTCGACGACAGCGCTGCCTGCGTGGGCGGAACTATCCTCGCAGCGTTTCGATGTAGTGGATGGTGCGCAGCAGGCGGTGACTTATGCTTGTGTCCCAACAGTGGGCACAGTTGCTGCTGACGATGGAACACTCTCGCTTATGCGTTATTGGAATTATGGCTTTCATTCGATGCAACAGACACCGGCTGGTATAGCAGCAAACACGGCTCCTGTTGCCGCACATTCTGAGGCTATTCTTGCCCACAAGGCGAGTGCTTGCGAAATTACCTACGACGTGCCAAACCAACGCTTTGGCCTCGTTACTGTGCGCCTGACGCTCACCAGCGGCGGCGAAAGCGTGAGCCTGTACAACGAAATCCACGTGAACAACGCGCCATGATGACCAGAAGACAGATGACAGAAGACAGAAGACAGATGACAGAAGACAGAAGACAGATTGCTGTGTGCCGCCGTGTGGCACGCCCGCATCAAGAGCGCGGAACAGCCGCGACAAAACCTCCGTCCTCCGTCCTCCGTCCCCTGCCCTCTGAACGCGGTTTCAGCCTGGTTTCCGCAATTTTCCTGCTGGTGGTGATTGCGGCGCTCGGCACCTTTGCGGTGACGCTTTCCACCACGCAACACCAAAGCCAGGCGCTGGACGTAATGGGCTCGCGCGCCTACCAGGCGGCACGGGCCGGAATCGAGTGGGCGGCGCATAAAGTGGTAAACGAACCGGCGCCGGCACTCGCAGCGCCATGTTCCAACACCAGCTTAGGCTCACTGGGTGGAACACTGGCGCCTTTCACTGTTACGGTAAATTGGTGTGCCGCCTCGCACGTCGAAGGAGCGGATACGATGGGAAATCCAATTTACATCTGGATCTACGACGTGAGCGCGGTGGCGAACGCCGGCACGCTGGGCGGCACAGATTACGTCGAGCGCGTGATCAGCGTGAAGATGGGCAAGTGATCTAACTTGGTTTACGCAGGGTGCGCGGCTTTATCAGGCGGTGCGGGCAGGGGTGGACTGTGGGGGCGTACCAAGTACTGCCAAATTCTGCGGTTCCGGGCGGCCTTTGCCACCGCTTGTCGGACTGGTGCAACCTCTCAAGTGACTGCCCCTTGCCAAACACACTGGCCGGGTTTAGCGTCAATGCAGTCTGTGGCGCAACCTCGCATGTGGAGGGCGCATCGACGCTGTGGGTATACAGCCTGACCTCGACCGCGATGCAGGGTACGGTGGCGACGCCGGACTACGTCGAGCGGCAGATGGCGGTTACAATCGCGCAGTAGCGTTACCCAGTTGAAATATATGATGAGAAATTGCGGCCCACTTCGAATCGATGTTACGCCTGCCCCGGATTCAAGATCGCGTGGAGATGAAGAATGAGCGATATCCTGACTCGCAATAACCATGGTTTGTCTCCGGTTATGCCGCTGCTTCACAAGGCAGCAGGCAAGCTTCTGGCCATCTTTTTTATATTGGCGACCTCTTTATTTTTTCAAAATGCAGTCTTTGCGGCAGTCGCGCACGACGCGGCAAGCGAGAGCCATACGACGGGTGCCACCGGTTCTACCAATCAGGCATCATTCACCTGGACGCACACGCCCGTGGGAACTCCTCGCGGTGTTCTTGTTTTCGTCTTCACCAGATCAGCAACACAAACAGTCACCGGTGTAACCTATGGCGGAGTGGCGATGACGGAAATTGCAGGCGGCGCAGCGGTTGATACCGCGGGTGAGCCCGGGCGCGTTGACACCTTCTTTCTCGGCGCGGCCATCCCGACAGGCGCACGGCCGGTCGTCGTCACCAGAACAAACAATGCGACGGTCATGTATGCCTCCGCCGCCACGCAGACCGCCGGCGCAAACACCGAAGTCTACACACCCGGTATTATTCTCCTTCAACAGAACGGGGCTTATGCAGTGCAGTCCGTCACAGACGGTTCGACAGGAGTGAACAGCGTTCGCTACGCCGGCGGCTACTCCGGTGGTGCCAACGTCCTCGCGGCAGGAGCAGGTAGCACCATCCTCAACAATATCGATATCGGTTCATATACATTCAATACAGTCAGAGAGACGACAGCAGGGCAGGGTGCTCGCAATGTCGGTTTTACCTACGGCACCTCGGATGACCGCGCCGGAGTCCACCTGGCGGTGCGGGAACTCCCCCCCGTTACCACCCTCGCCACCGGCACAGACCCGGCGGCGGCGACTATCGCTCCAGGAGCAGCGGCAACGGATGTCGATCTTTTCACGTTGCAAACGGCCAGCGGGACGGAAGCGATCACTTCGGTGACGGTGAACCTTTCGACCAGCAGTGGCGTGGGCCGGCTCGCCATTACCAACAACGCAGGCACAGAACTGGGATTCACGACAACACCGGTTACCGGCTCCAATACCATCGCGGTTGCGGGAATGACCGCGACGACGACACTCACCACCTTCAGGATCCGCGTCACGCCGTTGAGCCACGCCGCAATGCCGCTTCCTCCCGGTGCCGTCTATGACATTACCGCCCCGGTTACTGCCTGGGCCGGGCCGAACACGCACGCGGGCAGCGATACCAACCCCGACGCGCTGACTATCGACAATTTCTCGCCGGTAGGCGCCACATCGGCAGGCGGCACCGCAGGCAACGCGCAGGTAACGCTCGACTGGACCACGTCGGCATCGCCGGACCTGAGCCGCTCGGTGATGCTCCGCTGGACGGCCAGCACGGCGGGCGCGGCAGTGCCCGCCGAGGGGATCGACTATGTAAACGGGAACACCATCGGCACCGCCACCGTGGTGTGTGTGCGCACGGCTGACGCAGCCTCCGCTGCCGTAAGCGGCGTTGACGGCGCGGGAAGCGGCGGTTGCAGCGCAACCCCCCTCGTCAACGGTAATACTTACACTTACAAGATTTTCCAGAAAGATTCGAACGGCAACTACGATGCGGGCGTAGAGATGGGGACATTCACCCCTCCTTACCCGTCGCTGACTTGCGTTACCAGCAGTTTCACCGGTGCCGACAATTCGGCCCCGGACAGCATCAACTGGGATGTGCAGAACGTGAGCGGCACCTTTACCCCGGTGATCTTCGGCAACCGGCTGCGCATCACCGACATCACCGGCAGTGTCTCCACGCGCGCCACCAACAAGAATCTGTTCCCCTTCGGCAATAATTTCGTGGTCGCCGAATTCGATTACTGGGCTTACGGCGGCACGGGCGCCGACGGGATCGCCGTCACTTTTTCCAATCCCAATACGCCGACACCCGGCGCCAACAACCCGCCGACTGCGGGTGGCTTCGGCGGCTCACTTGGCTACGCCAACCGCGATACAGCCGGCACCTGTAATGTCCCGGGTTTTAGCGGCGGCTGGATCGGGGTGGGTATCGATGAGTATGGCAACTATTCGAATCCCACCGAGTGCCGCAACGGCGGCCCCGGACCGCGCGTCAACGCAGTGTCGGTGCGCGGCTCCGGCAACGGCGCCGCCTCGCCCAGCACCAGCAACTACGCCTATGTGACGGGAACGGCGGCACTGGGCGCCAACGGCGTGGCCAGCGGCACATCTGTCACGCCCTATCGTTACCGCATCACGCTCGATTCGGTTACCGACCTGGCCAAGGTAATGGTCAAGGTAGAGCAGGACAAGACCGGCGCAGGCTATCTGCCATTGTTTTCTTATGACCTCAAGCCCCTGATTACGGCCGGCACGCAAGCGCCGCTCCCGTCGCAGCTGCAATTCACCCTGACCGGCTCGACCGGCGGCTCTACCAACTACCACGAGATAGACAACCTGTCGATTTGCTCCGCGTCGGTGGTCAGCGCGCTGAATCACGTCGCCATCGATGCGCCGGCCACAGCTGCGACCTTGACCGATGTCCCGGTAATCATTGAACCGCACGATGCGGCACATACTCCGGTGGACAGCGGAAGCACGATCAGCCTGTCCACCAGTACTGCATCGGGTGATTGGAATATTGGCACCGGCACCGGCACCTTCACACCCGGTGCCGCCGACAGCGGCTTGGCCACGTACACTTTTGCTCCGGGTGAGACCAGCGTGACGCTGGACTTTAACTACCAGACGGCCGGATTGGTGACGATCAACGTCGCGGATGCCGGAGGCGGAGACTTGCTGCTGAATACGCCGGCAGGGGAGAAAGCGAACACCATCGATTTCACGGCATCGAGTTTCGTGTTCACCGACAGCGCCTGCGTCCACAACATCGCATTTGGCGCGCCCGGCCAGACCTGTACGATACTGGGCTGGTCGCCGCAGGTTGCCGGGCAGAATCTGGCGAATGTTTACATTACGGCGGTAAATGCCGCCGGGGTTCCGACACGACTGAGCACTGCAAACAGGACAAGAAACATGCGGTTCGGCTTGTCCTGTCATGATCCGGCGGCGCATGCCGGCATCCAGGCGACTTTCGGCGCGGTGACCCTGCCCCTGTGCGAGGCGAATGGGGCCATGCCGACGGCCTGGTCCGCCACGCTGGCAGCCTTCTTCCCCGGCGGCATTCCTTCTGCGGGACCGTACATTTTCAACTATGCCGATGTCGGCGCGGTGAATCTGTGGATGCAAAACAGCGCGAGCTTGGGCCAGGTCGGCGCCAGCGGCACATTTGTGGTCAAGCCGGGCGGGTTCGTGCTGTCCGGTATCATGCGTACCAGCGACAGCTTTGCCAACCCGGCTGCCGCTGATGCAGCGGGCGTCAAATTCGTCAAGGCCGGTGAGATGTTCAGCGTGACCGTTACGGCCACGACTTGTGCGCCGGCTTCCGCTACCTGCACCGTGGCCGGCGTGGCCACCCCAAATTACGGCAATGAAACGGCAGCGGAAAGCGTGATGCTGGCATCCGCCTTGGTGGCTCCGGCCGGCGGGAGCAACCCGGCAGTCGGCGGCGCATTCGGCGCATTCGGCGCGGCCCACCCGAGCGGCCTGCCGGCAGGTGCTGGGGGCGTTGCGCACGGCACGGCGTTTACCTGGGACGAGGTGGGCATCATCAATCTGACCCCCAGCGTGGGCGACGGCGATTATCTGGGCTTGGGTGATGTCACCGGCACGGCCAGCGGCAATGTCGGGCGCTTTTTCCCGGATCATTTTGCGCTTTCCGGAATGCCCATTGTCAACCGCATCCTGTCTGGTTGCGTGCCTGATTCGTCGTTTACCTATGCAGGTGAAGAGTTTCAGGCGACATTTACGCTTGAGGCGCGAAATGCTGCAAACATTCCTACTGCCAATTATTTGACGGCGAACGGGTATGCCAAGCTGGATGGGACTGCGCCTACCAATTTTAATTTTGGGGCGATTGACTTGGCAGATGCCGTGCCTCCGTTAACGGCAACGCCCAGCGTGGTGCTTACGCTGGGTACTTCGAGTGGCAGTTGGACAGCGGGCGGGCAAGGCACGTTTAACGTCAACCTGACGGTTAATCGCGCAGCCGCTCCGGATCCGGATGGGCCATTCGAGTCGTTCAATCTCGGTGTTGATCCGATTGATACCGATGGTGTGAAATTAGCCAGCTATAACCTTGACGTGAATAACGACGCGACCAATGACCACAGCTTGGTAGGCGCGAGCAAAATCCGTTTCGGGCGGCTGAAACTTTCCAACGCGCATGGCTCGGAATTGCTCAATCTGCCAATTCCGATTCAAACGCAATACTGGAACGGCATCTCATTTGTTACAAATGGGGAAGATTACTGCACACAGATCGGCGCGACCAATATCGGGCTTGCCAATTACACCAAGAATCTTGCTCTTGGTGAAACTGTTATCAGCACTGGTACGGCATTTAATGCCGGTGTTGGCAGCCTGATACTGTCCAAGCCTGGCGCAACGAACGATGGCAGCGTCGATCTGGTTATCAATTTGAGCGCTACCGCAACTGAGGCACCGTGCATTACGCTGACCCCCGATCCCGTCACCGTCGGGGCAAATCTTGGTTATCTTCGAGGTAAATGGTGTGGCGCGGCTTATGACAAGGATCCATCGGTACGTGCCACCTTCGGCGTGTACAAGGGTAACAACGAATTTATCTATCTGCGTGAAAGTTACTGATCTGTGAAAGCGGGCTTGTTATACCAATTCCAAATCAATCGTGCATTTATGTAGGGCGGACTATGCCCGCCGGATTAAGTTGTCGGGCATAGCCCAACCTACAATTATTTTTGAAATGGAAATGGAATTACACGTTCTGGACGCAGCTATTGATCAAACTCCAGATTGGGTGTCCGGTTCAGCAATGCGGCAACCATCTCCGCAACCGGGACATGTTCGTAGAGAACGCGATAGACTGCCCCGCAAATAGGCATGGCGACATCGAGGCGTTGCGCCAGACGATGCACTTCGCGTACCGTGTAAACACCTTCCGCAACATGCCCGAGCCGGTTCAGTATCTCGGGCAAATCATGCTGCTGCACCAGCAGCAAACCGACCTGGCGATTGCGCGACAAATCGCCGGTGCATGTCAGGATCAGATCGCCCGTGCCGGACAGTCCGCTCAGCGTTTCAGGCCGCCCGCCGAGCTTCAGGCCGAGCCGGGTGATTTCGGCCAGACCGCGCGTCAGCAAGGCGGCGCGCGCGTTGTGCCCCAATCCCAGGCCGTCGCAAATGCCCGCAGCGATTGCCATGACATTCTTTACCGCACCGCCGACTTCCACACCGATCACATCGCTGCTGGCATAGATGCGCAAGTGTGCGTGATGCAGAGCCTGTGCGGTGCGCTGCGCAAACGCTTCATCGGCGGAGGCGAGCGTCAATGCGGTAGGCAGACCGCGCGCAACCTCCTGCGCAAAACTGGGGCCGGATAACACGCCTCGCGGAAACTCTCCCGGCAGCACCTCGGCTGCCACTTGATGCGGCAACAGTGAGGTTTCTGCCTCGAAGCCCTTGCACACCCACACCACACCGAAGCCTGTCCTGAGCTCGTCGAAGCGGCGTCGCCCGGATAATGTAATTTGTTGCAACGTCGCGCGCAGCGCGCCAGTCGGCACGGCGATGATGGACAGTTCGGCATCTGCCAGTGCGGCAGGGAAATCTGCGCTCAGCTCGAGATGGTCAGGCAACGTAATATCTGGAAGATAGCGCTGATTGCGGCGCGTGGTATGCATTGCTTCGATTTGCGCAGCATCACGCGCCCACAGCGTAACCTGGTGATTGGCAGACAGACTGATGGCGAGCGCGGTTCCCCATGCTCCCGCGCCGATGATGGTGATGTTCATCA
>JANLID010000162.1 GCA_024654105.1 Gallionella sp.
ACGCAAAGCTTGGGGAGAGGTGGACAGTTCCCTCCCCCTCGGGGGGAGGGCGGAGGGAGAGGGAGGTTTTTTCGTGATTGAAGCCGACGAATACGACACTGCCTTCTTCGACAAGCGCTCCAAGTTCGTGCACTACCGCCCGCGCACCGCGATCCTCAACAACCTCGAATTCGATCACGCCGACATCTTCGCCGACCTGGCCAGCATCGAGACGCAGTTCCATCATCTGGTGCGCACCGTCCCCGGCAACGGGCTGCTGGTGTGTAACGGGCGCGAGGAATCTTTGCGGCGCGTGCTGCAGCGCGGTTGCTGGGCGCCGGTGGAGAAATTCGGCAGCGACGAAGGCTGGAACATCGACGCAAAAGATCTAGTAACGCTGAACGGCGAACCGCAGGGCACGCTCGAATGGGACTTGCTCGGCGAGCACAACCGCATGAACGCGCTGGCCGCTCTTGCTGCTGCGCGCCATGCCGGCGTACCGGTTGCACAAGGGCTGGCGGCGCTGAGTGAATTCCAAAATGTGAAGCGGCGCATGGAAGTGCGCGGCACGGTCAACAGCATCACCGTCTACGACGACTTCGCGCACCACCCCACCGCGATCGCTACTACCGTCGCCGGGCTGCGCCGCAAGGTCGGTGCTGCCAGAATACTGGCGGTGCTGGAGCCGCGCTCCAACACCATGAAGCTGGGCGTGATGAAGGATGCGCTGCCCGGCAGCCTGAAGGATGCCGACCTGGTGTTCTGCTATGCCGGAAATATCGGCTGGGATGCGCGCGGCTCACTCGCGCCGCTGGGTGAAAACGCCGTGGTGAAGGACGACCTCAACGAATTGATCGAGGTCATCGCTGCCTCCGCGCGCTCAGGCGATCATGTGCTGGTGATGAGCAACGGCGGGTTTGGCGGGATACACGATAAGCTGTTAAAAAAGTTATTGAAGCAGAATTAACAAAAATAAAACCAAGGGGGTGCCTCATGAATGCTACAGAATCCACGTTAAACAGTGGCTTGCCGTCGGAAGACCAGCAAATTGAGGAGTTACTTGCCTCGATGGTAGAAATGATCAAGCAGCGCGAACATCTTGCGCTGGAAAAATCTTTTGCACGAATCGTTGGCCGTCTGACTGAAGCAAAGACATTAACGCTCTACCGCTTAAAAACCATCGGCAACGAAATATCTGCCATACCTGTTCTGTATTTTGTCGATAGTGAAATTGCACCGCTACAAGAATCGGGACTTAAAGCCTTTTTGCTTTCCAGCAACCCGGCAACCGCTGAACGGCTATCAAAATCAAACGTGGCAGATATGTTTCAAGATACCGCGGAACGTGAAATGAATCTGATCCTGCCATTGAGGGGTGCAAATGCCGAGGTTTCAGATTTTCTCCAGATAGAAAATGCCTGCAACGACACCAATATCAAGCGGGTTCTTTCCCTGCTTCTGGAGTTCCATCAAAATTTCCTTTCGCTTCTTGATGATAACGAACGCGACAATTTGACCGGCTTATTGAATCGCAAAACCCTGGCTGCGCAAATAGAAAAAATACTCCGCAGCATACAAAATAGAAACCGGCGCACCTCGGATATCCCGGCGGGGAATTATTGCCTTGCCATGTTTGACATCGACCACTTCAAGCATGTCAACGACTTGTTCGGGCACATCTATGGAGATGAGGTATTGCTTCAATTTGCAAACCTGATGCGTGAAACTTTTCGTGAAAATGACGAGTTGTTCCGTTATGGCGGAGAGGAATTTGTAGCGCTTCTTCACAACATAGACGCTGTACAAGCAAAAATCATTCTGGAGCATTTCCTCGCCAAAGTAGGCAGCTTTCAATTTCCACATATCGGCCAAGTAACCGCCAGTATTGGTTTCACATTAATTCGAGAGCTTGAGCTACCGTTAGAAATAATTAACCGTGCCGACTCGGCGCTTTATTACGCCAAGCAACACGGTCGAAATCAAGTTCGCGCCTACGAAGAACTGGTTGCGCAAGGTTTATTGGCAGTTTGCAACCATCATGGTTGATGTGTTCAAATAATCCTGCAGGGGCGCGATTCGTCGCGCCCTGATTTATTACCCTTCCTGATTCTCCAGCCCAAGTTCCTGTATCTTGCGTGTCAGGGTGTTGCGCCCGATGCCGAGCAGCGTCGCGGCTTCAATGCGGCGTCCGCCGGTGTGGTGCAAGGCCTGCAGGATCAGGGTACGCTCGAACTGTGCGGTGAGATCATCCATGATGCGTTCATCGCCGCGCTGCAAGGCATGTGCCGCATGTTGCGCCAGCGCCGCGCTCCAGTCGGCATTGAGCGCCGCGCCTGCCGCCGCTTCACCGCGCCACTCCGGCGGCAGATCGGCGATTTCCACTATTTGCGACGGCGTCATTACGGTCAGCCAGTGGCACAGGTTCTCCAGTTGCCGCACGTTGCCGGGGAAATCTTGCGCTGCAAGGTATTGCAGTGTCGTATCGCTGAATTGTTTTTGTTCGACGGCAAGTTCGCGCGCACTTTTTTGCAGAAAATATTTTGCCAGCAGCGGGATGTCTTCACGGCGTTCGCGCAACGGCGGCAGGCGCAGGCGGATCACGTTCAGCCGATGGAACAGATCCTCGCGGAACAGCCCTTGTTTGACATGCTCATCGAGATTCTGGTGGGTGGCGGTAATAATGCGCACATTGGCCTTGATCGGCTGATGGCCGCCGACGCGATAGAAGTTGCCGTCCGACAGCACGCGCAGTAAACGGGTTTGCAAATCGGCTGGCATGTCGCCGATTTCGTCGAGGAACAGCGTGCCGCCTTCCGCCTGCTCGAAGCGGCCATGCCGCGTTGTCGCCGCGCCGGTGAATGCGCCGCGCTCATGGCCGAAC
Organism: Gallionella sp.; assembly: GCA_024654105.1. Taxonomy (GTDB): domain Bacteria; phylum Pseudomonadota; class Gammaproteobacteria; order Burkholderiales; family Gallionellaceae; genus Gallionella. The sequence continues at coordinate 2,861 of JANLID010000162.1, forward strand.
AGCTCCGATTCGAGTAAATCCTTGGGGATCGCGGCGGTATTGATCGCAATGAACGGCTTGCCGGCGCGCGGACTGTGGCGGTGCAGCGCGCGCGCCACCAGTTCCTTGCCGGTGCCGGATTCGCCGTTGATCAGCACGGTGGCGTGCGATTGCGATAATCTGCCGATGGCACGGAATACTTCCTGCATCGCGGGCGCCTGACCGAGGATGTCGGCGGCGATTTCAATTTCCTGCGCATCGCCTGATTTGCGCTGGCTTTGCTCCAGCGCGCGCCGGATCAACTCGACTGCATGGTTGATATCGAACGGCTTGGGCAAATATTCGAATGCGCCGCCCTGAAATGCGGAGACGGCGCTCTCCAGGTCGGAATAGGCGGTCATGATGATGACCGGAATAAGCGGATGGCGCTGGTGCAGCGCCTGCAAAAAATCCAGCCCCGAACTGCCCGGCATGCGGATGTCGCTGACCACTACTTGCGGCACGTCATGGCTCAGCGCGCGCAGCGCATCGTCCGCCGCGGCAAAACTCTTGAACTCGATGCTCTCGCGGGTCAGGGCTTTCTCGAGCACCCAGCGGATGGAGCGGTCGTCGTCGATAATCCAGACAGATTTCATTTCAATCACCTCTATGGCAGTAATTGCAGGGCGGGCTTTGCCCACCCCGTCATTTAATTCGGCTCGTCCGGCTCAGGGAAGCGGCAGCAGCACGGTAAAGCAGGTGCGCCCCGGTTCGCTGTCGAATTCTATCGCGCCGTGGTGCTGGTTGATGAAATCCTGCGCCAGCGTAAGTCCCAGCCCGTGGCCATCGGCGCGCCCCGATACCAGCGGGTAAAAAATCTTGTCCCGCAACTCCGGCGGGATGCCGGGGCCGTTGTCGATGATCTGTACCATCACTGCCAGCCGGTGGCGGCGCTTGACCAGCGTCACTTGCCGCGCGATGCGGGTGCGCAGGGTGATGGTTCCGCTGCCCTGCATCGCCTGTGCGGCGTTGCGCACGATGTTGAGCATCGCCTGGATCAACTGTTCCTTGTCGCCGACCAGCGCGGGCAGGCTGATGTCGTAATCGCGACGGATCGCCAATCCTGCCGGCAGTTCCGCCAGCACCACGCTGCGCACGCGCTCCAACACTTCGTGGATATTGAGCGCGCTGTAGTGCGAGGCATTTTGCGGGGAGAGCAATTTTTCCATCAGCGAGCGCAGCCGGTCGGCTTCCTGCACGATCACCTGGGTGTACTCGCGCAAGGTGGGCTTTTCCAGTTCCTGCTCGAGCAATTGCGCCGCGCCGCGTATGCCGCCGAGCGGGTTCTTGATCTCGTGCGCGAGATTGCGCAACAGCAGGCGGCTGGCTTGTGTCTGGTCGAGCATCTGTTCTTCGCGCGCCAGTTTGAGTGGCCGGTCCACCGGATGGAATTCCAGCAGCAGACGTAGCCCATCAAGTTGCAACGGTGTCACCGCACAGTGCAGATGCAGCTTGCCGTGGGCAGGAACGCCGAGCGTCAGGTCGTGCTCGATGTAGCTGGCATTGTCCCGAATGGCATGTTGCATCGCGCTCGCCAGTTGTCCGGTATCCGTGAACACCTGCTGTACCGGATGCCCCAATAAATTTTTGCCGCTTACGTCGAACAGGTGTTCCGCAGCCGGATTGAGGTAGTTAATATGCGATTGCTCATCCAGCAGGATGATCGCCGTGGCAAGGTACTCGAGCGTGATGTAAGGAAAGTCGGGCATACCTTCTTGCGCAGCAGGAAACATGCCAGCCTGATGGGCTATTTGAGTTTGGATAGCTCGGTATTGAGCGCTTCAATGTTTTTCTGATGCATTTCCACCCGATCGTTCAACGTTTTGATTTTTTCCTCGTATTTCGCCACATTGCGATAAGTCCTGCCGTCCTGCCCGCGGTAGACCTCGGGCGCCGCTTCTCCCTCTTTCAGTTTCTGCCGCGCTTCATCGAGCAATTTTTCTTCCGTCATTAACTCATCCTGCAGAATTTTGCGGCGCGTATCATCGCGCCCTTTCTGCGTTGCACCGTCCACCTTCGGAAAATCCTCGGGCGAAGCAGCGCGCGCCGGAGGAACCATGGTGGGCAACGGTTCCAGAATAATCTTCTTGCCGCCCTTGAGCGGCGTGCTGGAGTAGGTGACATGCCCGTCTGCATCGACAGCCTTGTAAATCTCCGCATGCGCCAATGCCGGGCAGAAAATCATCATCGCAAGCAAGTATCCAGGCTTCATTTTCATTTTCCTGCAAAGTGTCACGGGCAAGTATAGGGCAAGCATCGGACGCCGACAAACATTTGCGGTTCAAAACAAAACGGGGCTTGCGCCCCGTCTTTGCTGCTTTGTATTTCTTCGGTCAGATGCTGTAATACATGTCGAACTCGACCGGATGCGTAGTCATGCGGATGCGGTTGACCTCGTCCATCTTCAGCGCGATATAGGCATCGATGAAATCGTTGGAGAACACGCCGCCGCGCGTCAGGAACTCGCGATCCTTGTCCAGGTGCGCCAGCGCTTCATCCAGCGAGGCGCACACGGTCGGGATCTTCGCGTCTTCTTCCGGCGGCAGGTCATACAGGTTCTTGTCGGCCGGGTCGCCGGGGTGAATCTTGTTCTGGATGCCGTCCAGGCCGGCCATCATCAGGGCAGTAAAGCACAAGTATGGGTTTGAGGTCGGATCCGGGAAACGGGTCTCGATGCGGCGTGCCTTATCGCTGGTGACATGCGGAATGCGGATCGATGCGGAGCGGTTTTTCGCCGAGTAAGCCAGCTTGGTCGGCGCTTCATAGTGCGGTACCAGGCGCTTGTAGGAGTTGGTGCCCGGATTGGTGATCGCGTTCAACGCCTTGGCGTGCTTGATGATGCCGCCGATGTAATACAGCGCGGTTTCGGACAGCCCGGCGTAGCCGTTGCCTGCAAACAGGTTCTTGCCATCCTTCCAGATCGACTGGTGCACGTGCATGCCGGAACCGTTGTCGCCGACGATGGGCTTGGGCATGAAGGTCGCGGTCTTGCCGTACTGGTGCGCGACGTTGTGTACGACGTATTTCAGCACCTGTGTCTGGTCGGCGCGGCGCACCAGCGTATTGAACTTGGTGCCGATCTCGCACTGCCCGGCGGTCGCCACTTCGTGGTGATGCACTTCGACTTCGATGCCGATGTCTTCCAACGCCAGACACATCGCAGCACGGATGTCGTTCAGGCTGTCAACCGGCGGAACCGGGAAGTAGCCACCCTTGACCATCGGACGGTGGCCGGTATTGCCGCCGTCAAACTTTTCCCCGGTAGCCCAGGCCGCCTCTTCGGAATTGATCTTGAGGGAGCAGCCGGACATATCGACATGCCAGTTCACCGAGTCGAAGATGAAGAATTCGGGCTCGGGGCCGAAATAAGCCGTGTCACCGATACCGCTGGATTTAAGATACGCTTCGGCGCGCTTGGCGATGGAACGCGGATCGCGATCATAGCCCTTGCCGTCGGTCGGCTCGATCACGTCGCAGGTGATCACCAGGGTGTTTTCATCCATGAACGGATCAAGATACGCCGTCGCAGGATCCGGCATCAACAGCATGTCCGATGCCTGGATACCTTTCCAGCCGGCGATGGAGGAACCATCGAACGCATGGCCGTCTTCAAACTTCTCCAACCCCACGTACTTGGCCGGCACGCCGACATGCTGCTCCTTGCCGCGCGTATCGGTAAAACGTAAATCCACGAACTTGACGTCATGGTCCTTAATCATTTTCAACACATCATTTACCGACACCGACATAATTTTCTCCCGCAGAAATCAAAAAAATAACAATCAAATTAAACAATGAAAAAACCGGAATCTTGAGACGCAGGAAACGTGCCAATTTTTCATACGCATCCGAACAGCATTGTGCCATAAGCTTGTCATCGGGCGCGCAAAATATTTGCACCAGAATCGGGCGCGTTGCAGTTGCTTGCGCACTAATTTTGTGCGCAGCCCTGATAAACCCGGAGAGTGCGAAATAATTCATCGTCATGCACCAGTTTGTCACAGCGTTCCTGCAATGCGCCGGCATCTTCCCCTGATTGCCGATGGGCAGGAAAATATATTTCGGCGTCCACTTTGCCATCCAGATAATGCAACACCACATGACTGTTTGTCAGATTTGAATTTCCCAGCCGTTCCGCCAGATGTGCCAGCAGGCTTTCGCGATCCGGCAAGTGTATGTTTGATCCGGCTTGCAGATCATCTTCCGGGTCGATGTGTACCAGCACATCCATTACATGATGTTTGTTAAGCACGGCCTGGCGTGCCGATTCGGCAATGTAATGCCCTTCCGACACACTGATTTTGGGATCGACCATGATATGCGCATCAACCAGCGCATGGTCGGCCATCTTGCGCGTGCGCAGTTCGTGCAATCCGCGCACGCCGTGGGTATTGAGCAGGGTTTGCCGGATTTCTCCGGCTTCTTCTGCATCCAGCCCGGTGTCAATGAGCTCCGCGATGGCTTGCAAAGCCAGCTTGCCACCCATGTGTGCGATCATCATGCCGACCACCGCAGCAGCGACCGAATCCAGAAAGGTAAAGCCGAGCAAATTGCCGCCGATGCCCGCCAGCACAACCAATGAAGAAGCGGCATCGGAACGCGAATGCCATGCATTGGCTGCCAGCAACTGCGAACGCACGCGCTTGGCTACAGCTATCAGGTAGCGGAACAAGCCTTCCTTGGCGATCAGGGTAAGCAGCGCGATCCAGAACGTGGCAGGGTGAACGGTTTGCAGGTTTTGCGGGTCCTGCAGCCGCATTCCGGCAGCAATCAGCAGCACGACTCCGAGAACGGCCAACGCCGAGCCAAGCAGCAGCGTGGCGGCGGTTTCGATGCGCGCGTGACCGTAGGGATGTTCGGCGTCGGCATGGCGATGGCTCTGCCGGTTCGCAAGCAGCACCAGGAAATCTGACAGCAGATCGGAGAAGGAGTGCAGCCCGTCCGCAACAAGTGCCTGCGATCTCCCGAAGTAGCCCGCGACCAGTTGCAGCAGCGTCAGTAACAGGTTGATCCAGACGCTGATCCAGGTGCATTTTTGCGCAGCGGCAAAACGTTCTGTATTGACGGGTTCGAAGATATCGCGCGAAGCGTGGGTGTGATTTTTCATGTTGATTGCGCTAGTATGTGCCCCCGCTGTGCAGCATAACATTGATCATCGTGCGAGAGAGACGCGGCATATCGCGCCTCCATTCGAAAGGAAAAGCAACATGGGCAAAATTACCGCCATTCTGCAAGCCGCACAACAGCGTGCCAAGGAAATGAACCTGTCCTACGAGGGGGCACTGTATCCCGGCGAGGCTTATGAAATTCTGCAATCCGCTCCCGGCGCCAAACTGGTGGATGTGCGTACCCGCGCCGAGCTGGATTGGGTTGGGCGTGCACCCGGCGCCGTGGAAATCGAATGGGCAACCTATCCGGGCATGAGGCAAAACCCACATTTCATTGCCCAGCTCGAGCAGCAAATAGATAAGGAAGCGCTGGTGATATTCATCTGTCGCAGCGGAGTGCGTTCCAATGCTGCAGCAGCTCTCGCTACGCGATCCGGCTATAGCGATTGCTACAATGTGCTGGAAGGTTTTGAGGGCGAGAAAAATGCAGAGGGGCACCGCAACACGCTGGGCGGATGGCGCGTGTCTGAATTACCTTGGGAGCAAAGCTAATCGCGGCATCATGAAGCGGCTGGCTGGGATAGCCGGTAGGAAATATCAGCGATTTTCATGACAAGCCAGCCCGAAAACTGTCGCTTACGACAGGCAGCTAACGACACATTGCAGATACTGGGATTACACCAAAGCTGGGAATTTAATTCGACCGCGGCCCCTTTAATTATTTTTATCTATGTGTGATACCGCACATACCATCGTATACAGAAATGGGATATATACTGCCAGCGTAAAATGGTATATTTTCACAAACAATATTTGCAGAGCCGAAACAGTTTCTCTTTATCTCGATTTGCTCCGAATTAACGTGGAACTCTCGCAACGATTCGTTTGCCCCTTCCCTCGCTTGCGGGGGAGAGTTGTGATGGTGGTGATGAGGGTGGAATCATCGATAAGGTATCTTACCCCACCTCTCTACCCCATCCCAGCCTTCCCCCTGCAAGGGGGCAGGAGAAAAGCTGCGGCATCTGAATAGTTACGATTTAAGATTTAAAAGGAGAAGCAAATGAACAAATTCGAAAGCGTTACCAAGCCAAAAATGTGGTTCGTGGCGTTGCTGCTTAGCGCTGTTGTGGCGGGATGCAGCGGCGGAGGGGGCGATCCAGGCGTAGGTGGCACTGCCGGGCTCGCGCCCATGGTGACTACCGCGACCCCTCTTCTTAATGCAGTCGATGTACCCATCAATATAAAAGCAATCACTGCCGTCTTCACCAAGGCGATGGATCCCTTTACGCTGACCCCGGCAAGCTTTACGCTGACCTGTCCTGCCGGAACACCCATAACCGGAGCAGTTACCTACCTGGCAGAAAGCGGGCTGGCAAAGCTTACCCTTCCGGCAGCAACCCATCTTCCGGCCAATACCCTGTGTACCGCCACAGTCACCACCGAAGCCAGGGACGCCACAGGCATGCCACTGGCCAGTAATTTTGCATGGACATTTACCACC
>JANLID010000191.1 GCA_024654105.1 Gallionella sp.
TGCTCCTGAGAAATAACCTTGTTCGCAATCAGCAGATCGCCGATGCGAATCTTCTTGGGTTTCATTTCGGTTATTGTTGCCATCGTAATTCCCTGTCGTGGCCGCGCTGATCCCGGTTGCGAGACTGGCAGCTTAATGTCCTGAAAATACAGAACTTACAACCAATATAGTCCATAAAACCGGTGTTTCAGCCCACCCATTGGGTGAATTCCTGGATTCGCCCGTTTGGCAGTAAGGTCGATTTCCAGCTGGATACCTAGCAAATACCAAGCCAGCTTCAAGCCGGTGCTTAGCTAGAAGCCCCTCAGGAAAAAGCTCGCCTTCGACTGCTGCTCCAGTTGCCGGGTCTTTTCTTCGAGGACGTTCGCTTCTTCCGGCCTACCCGCGTCACGTCTCAGACTGGCGGTAAGGGAATAAAAAGTGATTAGTTCCGGGATAGGGGGGTAATTGTATTTTACTCCTTCATCCAAAAGCCGAAGCGCCTCTTCCTTCCCCCCGCGCTCCAATAACAACCTGGCATAATCCACGCGCCCTTGAAACAGACGGGGATTCTGCGCCAGCCCTTGACGGAAGGAATCGGCAGCAAGCTGGTTCCCGTTTTCACCAGCGAAAACCAGGTTCTCCCGGTAAAGCCTGGCGCGAATGACGTGCGTGATGGCCCGCAGGGAATTGGCGGCTTCCGCCTGGTCAAGAATCCGGAGCGCATCTTCGTACAGCGATTTCTTCCCCTCAGTCGATTCCGGCGGAAGCAAGGCAATTGCATGCCGGAAAAGATCGGCATGCGCGATCATCATGCGATCGTCCGAAGGGGTCAGACGATGCGCTGTGACGAGGCTCTTGTCCGCCTCCTGCAGTTTTCCTTCCCGCGCCAGTGTGAGTGCCTTGTCGTAATAGGAGTTGGCCGTTCCCAGCGCGATGAAATAAAACATTGGAACGAGTATCAGCAGCACAACAATTATCTGGTATGAACTTTTTCCGACATAGCGGGAGGGGTGCCACGGATGCACGGGAAGCTTGAGTTCACGGACAAGAAGCTCATGGAAGCGTCCCATGGCGAGGCCCGAAATCATCATGATGGAGAGGATATAGAGATTGAAATCCACCACGCTGTGACTGGCCACGGCCAGGAGTCCACAAAAAAGACCCGTCATTTCGACGTGGTTATCGCCGTGCATTTTTGTCTTGCGCAGGACGCGCGCAAAAAGCCAAAGCGCGGCCAGCAGCACCGAAACCAGCAGTAGCAGCCCCGGCAGCCCGGTTTCAATCCAGATCTGGAAATAATCGTTATGAGCGAAAAATCCACCGGAAGCGTCCAACGGACTGCGATAAGCGGTATAAGCCAGATAAAAAAGCCCCAGGCCGATTCCCTGCCACGGAGAGGCTTGCAGCAGTTCCCAGGAAGATTCCCAGATGACACGACGTGGCGAATCCTGCATTAACAGAGCCATACGCTCGCTCAACTCCCCACCACCTTGCGGGATTTTGGTGGTCAAAAAAGCTGCCGCCATCAGCATCATCAGCAGTACGATTCCGCGCCTGGGCGCATAGCGCAGCGTGAGGGCGATTAATACAGCCATACTCAAAACTAGACTCAGCGTGGCGCCGCGACTCGCGGTCATGAAAACGGACAAAAACAGAATATATAAAATACCTCCCAACATAGCGGAGTAAAGGCACGGTGCGCCCTTATTGGCCATCAGCAACAGAAAATACGCCGAGGCCGGCAATGCCACGAGATTGAGAAACGCCGCGTGCGTGTTGCGAGTTTCGAAAACGGACCGGGCTTGCTGCTCGAGAACGAGAACCTGGTAAACCCCTATCAATGCCAGCACCAGACCAATTACCAGAAGGATGGCGGCGGCACGTAGCCACATGACCGCGCGGTCCGGCGTCAAAGTGTAGAGCCAAAACACCAGGATCAGGCTGCCTACCCACCAGAAGTTGATCGCGCTTATGCTGGGTGCCAGGCTCCACGTAAGAGACAGCACAAGCCACGCCCAGAAGAGCGTCAGGCTGATTGTCAGCGAAGTCTTTGGAATGGGGAAACCTGTATTGTAAGACTGAAGCGTCACCCACCCCAACCAAATCGCTAACACGATCTGGGTGATGGCAAAAAATTCGATTTGCGGGCCTTTGAACAGCAACGCTGGCATGAGCGCACAGATGAAAAACAAGGTGCTGGCATGGATCGCGGGCAGATTGGCGGTTTTTCTT
>JANLID010000213.1 GCA_024654105.1 Gallionella sp.
CAATACCAAGGGTGTCCCGGAGTTTTCGAATCCCATATGCTTTGTCGATGCCAGGCTTAGTGACGTCAACGGACGTCGTGCCACCCAAGCGCACGGAAAACCCGGGGATAAGTTGATCAAGGAGGGCTTTCATCTTCTTCCGCTTGGTGAAATCAGGGTCCCACTTTTGCTTTTGTTCGATGGGAGCCTGCTGCCCTAATGCAGAGAACGTGATCTGGCTTCCACGGTCTTCAATCTGCTCTCCCCAAGTTTCATAGGACTTAAAGTCCAACAACTCGGTCGCCTGCTTCAATGAACTGGTAATCTTCTTTTTCTCATCCTTGGTGAAATCTTCGGAATAGATCTTTCTCCATTCTCCGGCGTATTGGTAAAATTTTGTTCCGCAGGTAGGAAGAAGAGACAAATTCTTCAGGCGCGCGTCGTGGGGAAGACTGGAGAGCAATTGTTTTTCAAACTGTGGCCAGTTGCCGCCGGATATAACCGCCACCTTCACAATACCCAGCAGAGCACTGAGCAGTGTGGCCATCTCGGCATCGAGAGGTGATTTGCTCTCGGCAAGCGTGCCATCCAGGTCGAAAATAATGAGCTTTTTCATTGCTACTCTGGCAGGGTGACAACGAACTCACCGCACCGCACGACTCCCTGTTCGATCCATAGATTGTTTACGGAATACCAATAGACATCGATCTTCCGTAGCAACTCCGGGGCGATATAGTTTGTTTTAGTTTTCATCGTTCAATCTGGCCAATTATTATACTGAAGTGCAATAGTGGTTATATTTAGCTACTTTTTTTCATCTGATCAATGAAATAGCGTTTGATGCCAAGGGCTTCGTTCGTCATTTGGATGGATTCCTGTCCGTCCCTGACAACGCCCGAAAGAGCACGGATTGCATCGATGTTCTCGGGAATAACGATGGATTGGTTGTCCACCTGATACGTGAAATAGCATTCAGCGCCATTTACGGTAAGTACGTCTTCCCACAGAGCAACTTCCCACATGTCGCCTCGGGGCCGTCCAAGATCGCGCATTAACTCGAGGGTGCTGTTGCAGGAAACCACACGTGTCGCGTCGCGCCCGATCGCGGTCGAGTAGTTTGCCTGCGCAACGAAAGAATGTTCCGTTACGCTGTGTCCTTCGCCACCCTGGACGATCGCCTTAACACCCGCCGACTTGTATCGTGCGAGATTCTTCGCCGCGATCCCTTTGGGCGTGCAATCGACCATCACATCGACGTTGCCAACCAGATTCTCCAACACACCAGCGACGGGAAGGCCCGCGTCTTTCATTTCGGACTCTTTCTCCGGCAGAGATGCGTATATGGGAATGTCCAGCTCCACCGCGACCTTAATTCGATAGTCACTGATAATATCGCTAACGCCCGCCAGTTCCATATCCGGCTGCACACGAACAGCATCCGCGACACGCTTGCCGATGACCCCATATCCATTGACTCCGACTCTTATTTTGTTGGTTTTCATAACTGACCCTTTCAATTTTTGCCGCTTTCTCAGCCTGGCGTTAAGGCTTCGTTGCTTTGACGTCAAGCGCCGGCTCGGGCTTCAACCTCAGCAACCGCGCATTGATCGCCACAATTACCGTGCTCGCCGACATTAACACCGCCCCCAGCGCGGGAGTGAGCAGCACGCTCCACACATAAAGCGCTCCCGCGGCCAGCGGAATGGCAACAGCATTGTAGCCCGTGGCCCAAAGAAGGTTCTGAAGCATCTTCCGATACGTGGCGCGGGAAAGCTGCACGATGGCCACGACGTCCAGCGGGTTACTTCGCACCAGGATCACGTCGGCGGTTTCCACCGCCACATCGGAACCGGCCCCAATGGCGATCCCTACATCAGCCTGCGCCAGCGCCGGGGCATCGTTCACGCCGTCGCCGGTCATGGCCACGAGCACGCCCCGAGCCTGGACCTCTTTGACTTTGGCG
>JANLID010000246.1 GCA_024654105.1 Gallionella sp.
CCACGATTTCCAACGTCAACATCCACCTGAAAAACATTTTTGCGGAAGGTGAGTTGAGCGAGGCGGCAACTATTAAGGATTACTTAATAGTTCGATTCGAGGGGGCCAGGCAGGTTTCCCGACCCGTGCTGCACTACAACCTTGCCGCCATCCTCGCCGTCGGTTTCCGCGTGCGCAGCCATCGCGGTACACAGTTCCGCCAGTGGGCGACCTCGCGTTTGAACGAGTATTTGGTGAAGGGTTTCACCATGGACGACGAGCGCTTGAAGAATCCGCCCGGCAAGGGGCAGAAGGATTACTTCGATGAGTTGCTGGAGCGCATCCGCGACATCCGGTCATCCGAGCGGCGGTTTTACCAGAAGGTGTTGGATATTTATGCCACGAGCGTGGATTACACGCCGGACACGGAAGTTTCCCACCAGTTTTTCGCCGCCGTGCAAAACAAGATGCACTGGGCGACGCACGGTCACACTGCCGCCGAGATCATCCATCAGCGGGCCGATGCCGAGAAGCCGCTCATGGGGCTGCTGACTACGCGCCCCGGCGGCATCGTGCGGAAAGAGGATGTGTCCATCGCCAAGAACTATCTCACGGAAGATGAATTGCAGGTGCTGAATCGCATCGTGAATCTCTATATCGAATACGCGGAGCTGCAAGCGCTGGAGCGGAAGCCGATGGCGATGCGTGACTGGATCACGAAGCTGGATGATTTCCTGAAAATTTCGGGACGCGAGTTGCTGGATCATGCGGGGAAAATTTCCGCCGACACCGCCAAGGCGAAAGCCGAACTGGAGTATGCCCGCTACCGCGCTTTGCTGGATTCCGAGCCACGTCCAGTGGATGCGGATTTTGAGCAGGCGGCAAAACAGATTCAAAAACTGCCAAGGCCGAAAAAACCAAAGACCCCGAAGTCATGAGGCTACTCGACGAATCCATATATCCGCCTCTGCCGTCCGTGACCTCGCGACAATTCTCGCGACAAAGTGTCGCGATAGGCACCTTGAGTCGCGGCAATTATGTGAATCCCGACACGAATCGCGACATAATGTCGCGATTACGCCGCTCAGGCGCAGACAGATAAACTAACGCGACACGCAAACTGAAATCGAATGAGCCTTAATGAATCCATCGTCGAAGATGCCGCCCTGACCTGGTTTAGGGAGTTGGGCTATACCATCGGCCATGGCCCGCAAATGGCGCCCGGCGAACCGGCGGCGGAACGGGATTCGTTTGCTGACGTGGTGCTGGTTGGCCGCTTGCGCGATGCGATCTGGCGGTTGAATCCGACCATGCCGGAAGAGGCGCGCGAGGATGCGCTGCGCAAGGTGTTGCGCGTCGGCACACCTTCGCCCACGCAGACCAACCGGAACTTCCACGCCATGCTGCGCGATGGAGTTCCAGTGGAATACCGGCGCGCAGACGGCAGCATTGCGGGCGATCATGCGCGGCTGGTGGATTTTGATAACGCCAAGAACAATGACTGGCTGGCGGTGAACCAGTTCACCATCATCGAAGGCCAAAACAATCGGCGGCCTGACATCGTGGTTTTCGTCAATGGCCTGCCGCTGGCAGTGATCGAATTGAAGAATGCGGCGGATGAGAATGCGACGATCTGGTCGGCGTTCAATCAACTGCAAACCTACAAGCAACAAGTCGGCAGCCTGTTTAACTACAACGAGGTAATGGTGGTGTCTGATGGCACGAATGCGCGCATCGGTTCGCTGACGGCCAATCAGGAATGGTTCAAGGTGTGGCGCACGATAGACGGCGAGGGCGATGCGCCTAAAACTGCACTGGAATTGGAGGTGCTGGTGTGCGGAGTGTTCGAGCCGAAACGCTTCCTCGACCTGCTCCAGCATTTCATCGTTTTCGAGGAGGACACGGACAGCGACCAACTGCACAAGATTATCGCGGGTTATCACCAGTTCCACGCAGTAAACGCCGCCGTGGAAGAAACGGTGCGCGCAAGCGGCATGGTGGATGATCAACACCTCCACCAAAACATTGGAGCCTACTGGGCAGGCAGGATGCACGGCGGAAAACCGGGCGACCGTCGCGCCGGCGTGGTGTGGCACACGCAGGGTTCGGGCAAGAGTTTTTCCATGCTGTTCTACGCCGCGCGCGTGGTGCGGCATCCGGCGATGCAGAATCCGACGCTGGTGGTACTCACCGACCGCAACGATCTGGACGATCAACTCTTCGGCCAATTTCAGCGCTGCCACGAGTTGCTGCGCCAGATGCCGGTGCAGGCCAATAGCCGCGAGCGATTGCGCGAACTGCTGCAAGTGGCCAGCGGCGGCGTGGTCTTCACCACAATACAAAAATTCATGCCGGACAAGGGCGAGAAGATGCCGGAGTTGTCATCACGTCGAAATATTGTGGTGATTGCCGACGAAGCGCACCGTAGCCAATATGATTTGATTGACGGCCTTGCGCGCAACCTGCGCGATGCGCTGCCGAATGCGTCGTTCATCGGTTTCACCGGCACGCCCATTGAGAAAAATGACGCCAACACTCGGGCGATTTTCGGCGATTACATCAGCATCTACGACATCCAGCGCGCCGTAGCGGACAAGGCGACGGTGCCGATTTATTACGAGAGCCGCATCGCCAAACTGGCGCTGAACCAGGCCGCGCTGCCGGAGATCGACGAAGAGTTCGACGAGATCACCGAGGGCGAGGAAGAAGACAAAAAGCAGAAGCTGAAAACGAAATGGGCCGCACTCGAAGCATTGGTCGGCGACCCCAAGCGTATCGCACTCGTGGCAGCCGACCTCGTGCAGCACTACGAGCGCCGCCTCGAAGCGATGGATGGCAAGGCGATGGTGGTATGTATGAGCCGCCGCATTTGCGTTGACCTATACAACGCCATCATCAAGCTACGGCCTGATTGGGCGAGTGCCAAGGACGACGACACCGAAGCGGAGAAAACGAAGTTTCAGTGCAGGCTAACGCCGGATTTATCGGCGTTAAGCGCAGCGGCCGCAACTAAAAAGCAGGCGTGCGTGGTGAAGATTGTGATGACCGGCAGCGCAGACGATGGCCCCGACTGGCAGCCGCATATCCGCAACAAGTTGCGTCGCCGCGAATTGGCGACCCGATTCAAAGACAGCAAAGACCCGTTCCGCATCGTGATCGTGCGCGATATGTGGCTGACAGGTTTCGACGCGCCTTGCCTGCACACGATGTATGCCGATAAGCCGATGCGTAGCCACGGCCTGATGCAGGCCATCGCTCGCGTGAACCGAGTGTTTCGCGACAAGCCCGGCGGCCTGATAGTGGATTACCTCGGCCTCGCCGATCAATTGAAACACGCGCTCGCCACCTACACCGAGAGCGGCGGTCAAGGCAGCCCGAGCATTGATACCGCGCAAGCCATCGCGATGATGCAGGAAAAACACGAAGTCACCTGCGCCATCATGCACGGTTTCAACTGGGATAAGTGGATGGTTGGCACGTCCGCCGAACGCCTCGGCTTGATCCCTGCCGGACAGGAGCATGTGTTGCAGCAGGAAGACGGCAAGCAACGCTTCGTGCAAGTAGTGACTGACCTTTCACGCGTTTTTGCACTATGTGCAGCAACGGATGAGGCAATCGAATTGCGCGATGACATCGCCTTCTTCCAAGCGATCAAGGCGCAACTCGCGAAGACCTCCGGCACGCAACGCCCACCGGAAGAAATTGATGCCGCAGTTCGCCAGCTTGTCTCCAAGGCGATCATGGCCGACGAAGGCATTATTGATGTTTTCACTGCTGCCGGATTGAAGAAGCCGGACATCAGCATTCTCTCCGATCAATTCCTTGCCGAGGTGCGCGGATTAAAGCACAAGAACGTCGCCGCCGAGTTGTTGGCAAAGTTGCTCAAGGACGAAATCAAATTGCGCTCCGCGCGCAACCTTGTTCAAAGCCGCCAGTTCAGCGAGATGCTGAAGAGTACGCTCAACGCCTATCACAACCGTGCCATCGCTACCCACGAGGTCATTGAAGAGCTCATCAATCTGGCCAAGGAAATGGATGCTGCGACCAAGCGCGGCGTAGACCTCGGCTTGAACGAAGACGAGATCGCTTTCTACGACGCACTCGCCGCGAACGAAAGCGCCGTGCAAGCGATGGGTAACGACGAACTAAAAGTCATCGCCGCCGAACTCGTGACCCAAGTCCGCAAGAGCGTGACCATCGACTGGGCCATCCGTGAAAGTGCGCGCGCCAGAATTAAAGTGATGGTGAAGCGCATCCTCAAAAAGCATGGCTTCCCGCCCGACTTGCAGGAGGAAGCAACCAAGACGGTGCTGGCGCAGGCGGAGTTGCTGTCGGCCATGTGGGCGGTGGCGTGAAGTGCTTCGGTCGTTTCGTAATCATGACCATAATCGCCAGCCTTGAGCGGCTTCATCGCACAGGGGATAATGCAGGTTTACCGGTACCGGGTGTCGGTGCGATTTCCAAGCACCGAAAAAACCGGACAAAATACAGGATAAAATTCAATGAGCCAACGACACACTCGTTGGATAATCAATAGGATAAGCTAAATATGCTGCTGATGATCGACAACTATGACTCCTTCACCTACAACCTGGTGCAGTATTTCGCCGAGCTCGGCGCGGATGTGGTGGTGCATCGCAACGATGAAGTCACGGTCGAGCAGATCGAAAAAATGAATCCGCAGCATATCGTCGTGTCGCCCGGCCCGTGCACTCCAAACGAGGCCGGCGTGTCGGTAGCCGTGATCCAGCATTTCGCCGGAAAAATTCCCATCCTCGGCGTATGCCTCGGCCACCAGAGCATCGGCCAGGCGTTCGGCGGCAAGATTGTTCACGCCAGGACGCTGATGCACGGCAAGACCTCATTGATTCATCATAACAACACCAGCGTGTTCACCGGCCTGCCAAACCCGTTCACTGCGACGCGTTATCACTCGCTGGTGATTGAGCGCGAAACCTTGCCGGATTGCCTGGAGATTACTGCGTGGACTGACGATGGCGAGATCATGGGCATTCGCCACCGGACGCTGCAGGTACATGGCGTGCAGTTCCATCCCGAGTCGATCCTGACCGAACACGGGCACGACATGCTGAAGAATTTTCTGCAAGGAGTGAAGTGATGAACTACGCTCAAATGTTGACCCGCCTGATTGAGCGTCATGACCTGACATTTGCCGAGATGCGCGAATTGATGCAGCACATCATGGGAGGGCAACTCACGCCGGCGCAAATCGCCGCCGTGTTGGTTGCGCTGCGCATGAAGAGCGAAACAGTTAGCGAAATTGCAGCGGCAGCGGCGGTAATGCGCGAGCTGTCCAGCAAGGTCAGCGTGAAAAATACCGGGCATCTGGTCGACACTTGCGGCACCGGCGGCGACGGCGCGCAGACCTTCAACATCTCCACGGCCAGCGCCTTCGTCGCGGCGGCGGCCGGCGCGCATGTCGCCAAGCACGGCGGGCGCTCGGTCTCCAGCACCTGCGGCAGCGCGGACGTGCTGGAAAAGCTCGGCGTAAATGTTAACCTTACACCGGAACAGGTCGCGCAGTGCATCGACGAAATCGGCGTCGGCTTCATGTTCGCGCCCAACCATCACAGCGCGATGAAGCACGCCGCACCGGTGCGCCGCGAACTCGGCGTGCGCACGCTGTTCAACCTGCTCGGGCCGCTGACCAACCCGGCGGGTGCGCAGAACCAGGTACTCGGCGTATTCCATCAATCGCTCACCGCCAAACTCGCGCAAGTGCTCGGCGAACTCGGCAGCCGCCATGTGCTGGTAGTGCACGGCGCGGACGGCATGGACGAAATCTCCCTCAGCGCAGGCACTTATATTGCGGAACTGAAAGACGGCAAGGTGCGCGAATACACCGTGCACCCGAGCGACTTCGGCCTGCCCAGCGCGCCGGTGGCCATGCTACGCGTCGCCAGTATCGACGAGGCCTGCGAAAAATTATTGGGCGTGTTGAACAACGAAGTTGGCGCATCGCGCGACATCGTGCAACTGAATGCCGGTGCGGCAATTTATGCGGCCGGGTTAGCTGCCACACTCAAGGAAGGCATCGCCAAGGCAGACCAGGTGATTGCCAGCGGCGCGGCGAAAAACAAGTTGCAGCAACTGATACAAGTCAGCAACAAACACTGAATTCACCCTTGTCACAAAAGGCCGCTTTGTGCAGAAGCGGACTGCCACAACTGGGCGACGGTAACGACGTATAGTATGCTTTCGGCAGCACACATACGCTTACGTCATTTGATGGTTTTATGTTTCGACTGCGGGCTATTGTGAATAAACATTCGGACAAGCCGCAATGCGCCCAGAACTAGCAAAGAACGCCGCCCCATGAACCATGCCATGCCCATCCCCGAACTGGTCGCCGTCGTCGTCGGCCTGTTGCTGGTAGCGGCCGCCACCAAGGGCCTGGCCGGCAAACTCCGCCTGCCGTTCACGGTCGCGCTGGTGCTGGTGGGCATCGGTCTCAAGGAACTGGGCGGGACCGGGCTGCCGGTGCTGCATTTTTTCGCCGAACTCCAGGTTGCGCCGGAGGTGATCCTGTTCGTATTCCTGCCGACGCTGGTGTTCGAATCGGCCTTCAACATGGATGCACACCTGTTGCGGCGCAATCTCGCGCCCGTGTTGATGTTGGCGATACCCGGCCTGATCGTCTCTACCGGCCTCATCGGCCTCCTGGTATGGGCCGCCACGCCGCTTTCACTGCCTGCCGCACTGTTGCTGGGCGCGATCCTGAGCGCCACTGACCCGGTGGCGGTGATCTCGCTGTTCAAGCAGATGGGCGCGCCCAAGCGCCTCACCATCCTGGTCGAGGGCGAAAGCCTGTTCAACGACGCCACGGCGCTGGTGGTGGCAAAAATTCTGGTCGCCGTGGTGGCGGCGGGCTACTTCAGCTGGGAGGCGGCAATGTCCGGCGTCGGCGAATTCTTCCGGGTATTCGTCGGCGGTATTGTGGTCGGCTGGCTGGCGGGCCTCGCGACGGGCTTGGTGCTCGGCAGGGTGAACACCTCGCCGCAGATCGAAATATCGCTTACTACCATCCTCGCCTACCTTTCCTTCTTCATCGCCGAGCACGGGCTGCACGTCAGCGGCGTGATGGCGGTGGTGGCTGCCGGCGTGGTGCTGGGCGGCTGGGGTCGCGCCAAGATTTCCCCGCCGGTGGAGGACTATATGAACCACTTCTGGGAACACATGGCCTTCGTCGCCAACGCGCTGATCTTCCTGCTGGTCGGCCTGTCGGTGGATCTGCCGGCGCTGTGGGGCTCGCTTCCCTACCTGCCCTGGGTGGTACTGGCGATGCTGGGCTCGCGCGCCGTCCTGATCTACGGCCTGATGCCGCTGGTGGGACGGCTGCCGGGATCGCAGCCGGTGGGCCTTCCCTACCAGACGGTGATGTTCTGGGGCGGCCTGCGCGGTGCCATCGCGCTTGCCATCGTGTTGAGCCTGCCGGACTTTCCGCATGCCGAGCTGTTCATGCCGCTGGCGACCGGCGCGGTGCTGTTCACGCTGCTGGTCCAGGGGCTTTCCATCGAAGCGCTGATGCGGCGCCTCGGCCTCGACCGCCCGCCGCTGGCCGACCGTCTCGCGCTGCTGGAACGCGATCTTGCCGCCCAGGAGCTGACACTCGAGCGCATACCCGACCTGTTGCGCGGCGGCCTGTTCGCACATCCCATCGCCGCACGGCTGGAACGCCAGTGCAAGAAAAACGCCGACCGTATCCGTGCGGCGATCTCCGACCTGCGCCGCCAGGAAATGGGGCGCCACGAGGAACTGATGCTGCTCTACCTGCGCGCATTTTCCGAGGAACAATCCTACTACCAGCGCCTCTACCGCAACGGGCATTTAAGCGAGGGGGCCTACCGCGAGTTGCTGGCGGTGCTGGTGCTGCAGATCGATGCGATCCGCTATCAGGGGCAATTCGAGCACGTCCGTTCCCGCCACTTCAACCGGCTGCTGGAATTCGGGCTGTACCGCCTGTTCGACCGCCTCGGCGGGACTTGGCTCGCGAATGTCGGCGAACGCATGCGCACGCGCCGCATCGTCCGCAATTACGAAGAAGTGCTGGCTCACTACCAGGGTAACGGCTGGGTGCTTGCCAGCATCGACCGTATGGCCGCAGAAGAAAGCATCCCGGCGGCGGTGGCTGCGGAAGTGCGCGACCACTACCGGCACTGGCACGAACTGGCGCGCGCGCAGCTCGACAGCGCCGGTGCCCAGTTCCCGGAGTTTGTCACCGCGATGCAGGAACGGCTGAGCCGGCGCCTCGCGCTGCTGGCAGTCAAGGAGGCCACCGAGGCGCAGGTGGAACACGGCCTGCTGCCGCCGGGCATCGGTGAAGCACAGGTGGAGGAGGTGTTTCGTTCCCTGAGCGCTCTGCGCACGCCGGAGCGTACCCGGCTGCGGGTCAACCCCGCCGAACTGCTGCGCAAGATGCCGTTCTTCCGGCAACTTTCCCACGCCGATTTTGCCGAGATCACGCCGCTCCTCAAGCAGCGCACCGCGACCGAGGGCGAGGACATCGTCACCCGGGGCGACTCCGGCGACGCGCTCTACCTGATTGCGCGCGGCGTCGTGCGCGTGCTGCGGGCGGAAGACGGCGAAGAGCGCGCGCTCGGCACACTGCTCGCCGGCGACTTCTTCGGCGAGCAGGCGCTGCTCCACGACGAGCCGCGCAATGCGACGTGCCGCGCGGTCACCCCCTGCTTTCTCTACCAGCTGCAGCGCACCGATTTCGAAGAACTGTGCCACCGCTGGCCGACCATCGACGCAGCAGTGCGGGAGGCCGATCGCGCCCGGCTGGCATGATGGTTATCGGGTCAGCCGATGACCGTCGAGATTGGAATTTGCAATAACCAATTTTAATTGGTCGGGGTGAGAGGATTCGAACCTCCGACTCCTGCGTCCCGAACGCAGTACTCTACCAGGCTGAGCTACACCCCGTTTTTAATCCCTCCCGGTTTTTGTGGCTCCCTCACCTGACAAGGGTGAGGGTTGGGGAGGGTTACTAAAATTGCCGCGTTACGGCAAAGTGCGCCAATTCTAGCAAACATCGCTTGTATTTTGAATCGGGGAGAAAAGCGATGGCCGTACATGCTGATTCCGCTTCGTGCAGGGCTTGCTGGCGGGTGAAATCCAGCGCGCCGGTGGCATGGATAATCGCCAGCACCTCGGCAAATTTTGCCATATCACCTTGCTCGATCGCGCCGCACACCACGGCAGCTTGTTCCGGCGTACCGTGCTGCATCGCGTAAATCAGAGGCAGCGTAGGTTTGCCCTCGGCAAGATCATCACCAAGATGTTTGCCGGTCTGTTGCTCGTCCGCGGAGTAGTCCAGCACATCGTCCACCAGCTGGAATGCCGTGCCGAGATGCATGCCGTACCTGGCCGCCGCTTCTTCATCCGCGCCGGATGCAGCGCCCAGGATCGCGCCCAGCCGCATCGCCGCCTCGAACAACTTGGCGGTCTTGCAATGAATCACGTGCATGTAGTTGGCGGCATCCACCTCGGCGTCATGGCAATTGAGCAGTTGCAGCACTTCGCCCTCGGCGATGGTGTTGGTGGCATCGGCCAGCGTTTGCATCACACGCATCTCGCCCACCTCGACCATCATCTGGAAGGCACGCGAATACAGAAAATCGCCGACCAGCACGCTGGCAGAATTACCGAATAGCGCATTGGCCGTCTCGCGCCCGCGGCGCAATGCGGATTCGTCCACCACGTCGTCGTGCAGCAGTGTGGCGGTATGGATAAATTCCACCACTGCCGCCAGATTGTGATGATGTTTTCCCTGATATCCGAAGGCATCGGCAGACAGCACCACCAACGCCGGGCGTAGCCGTTTGCCACCGCTGTTGATGATGTATTCGCCGACCTGATTGATCAGCGGCACTTCCGAGTGCAACCGGGTGCGAATCACCTGATCCACTGCCGCCATGTCCGCTGCGAGCAACTGCCTGAGTTTTTCCAAAAACATTCTGTCCTGATTTTTTATGTCACCGTGATGCACGGTTGAAATGGAGGGTAAACATGTTTCGATTTTTCGGGTAGCATTGTCGCACAATTTTTTGTTTCCTCGAATGACACAAAACTTATGAGAATGAACCTTTTTTCTCTACTGGTCTGGGCAGGCGTTGTGCTACTGGGCGCAGCGGCTATTGGCGGCATCGCGCTGAACCGCGGTGAACCCATCAACGCGCTGTGGTTCATCGCTGCCGCACTGTGTGTCTATGCCATTGCCTACCGCTTCTATGCGGCATGGATCGCGGCGACGGTACTAAGTATCGATGCGACGCGCGCCACCCCGGCCGAGCGGCTATCCAACGGGCACGACTTTGTGCCAACCAATCGCTGGATCGTGTTTGGTCACCATTTTGCCGCCATCGCCGGTCCCGGCCCGCTGATCGGCCCGACGCTGGCCGCACAGTTCGGTTACCTGCCCGGCACCCTGTGGATACTCTTCGGCGCGGTGCTGGGCGGCTGTGTGCAGGACATGGTGACGCTGTTTTTCTCCACACGGCGCAATGGGCGCAGTCTCGGCCAAATGGCGCGTGACGAACTGGGTAACGTCGGCGGCGCGGCGGCGCTGATTGCCACATTTCTGATCATGATTATCCTGATTGCGGTGCTCGGGCTGGTGGTGGTGAACGCAATGAAGAACAGCCCGTGGGCGACTTCCACGGTGGCGGCGACCATTCCTATTGCCATGCTGGTCGGTCTGTACATGTACAAGCTGCGTCCGGGGCGCGTGCTCGAAGGCTCCGCGCTCGGCGTGATTCTGCTGCTGCTGGCGGTCGCAGGCGGCGGCTGGATCGACCAGCAGCCCATGCTGCGCGAGCTGTTTGACCATCCCGGTCTACCGCTGGCTTTCGCCGTCATCGGCTACGGCTTTGCCGCAGCCATCCTGCCGGTATGGCTGCTGCTCGCGCCGCGCGATTATTTGTCGACTTTCATGAAGCTCGGCACGGTAATCCTGCTGGCACTGGCCATCGTGTGGATGCGACCCGAAATCAAAATGCCTGCGCTGACCCAGTTCGTGGACGGCAGCGGCCCGATCTTCGGCGGCGCGCTATTCCCCTTCGTGTTCATCACCATCGCCTGCGGCGCGATCTCCGGCTTTCATGCGCTGATCGCCTCCGGCACCACGCCCAAGCTGCTATCCAACGAGCGTGACATCCGCATGATCGGCTACGGCGGCATGGTGCTGGAGTCCTTCGTGGCAATCATGGCGATGATTGCCGCGACGGTGCTTGATCCCGGCGTGTACTTCGCGATCAACTCACCGGCCGGCGTGGTGGGCAAAACAGCGGCGGAAGCGGTTGCGACCATTTCCGCGTGGGGTTTCCCGGTCACCGTCGAGCAGATGAATTTACTCGCGCAGCAGATGGGCGAGGCCACGCTGTTCGCGCGCACCGGCGGCGCGCCGTCGCTGGCGGTCGGCATGGCCAGCATCTTCGGCAGCGCGTTCGGCGAACATCTGCTGGCGCTGTGGTACCACTTCGCCATCATGTTCGAGGCGGTCTTCATCCTCACCACGCTGGACGCCGGCACACGTGTCGGCCGTTTCATGTTGCAGGATATGCTCGGCAACCTGTGGCAACCGCTGGGGCGCACTTCCTGGTATCCCTCGATGCTGTTCAGCAGCGCGGTGGTGGTTGCGGCCTGGGGATATTTTTTGTACATCGGCGTGATCGATCCGAATGGCGGGGTCAACATCCTGTGGCCGTTGTTCGGCATCTCCAACCAGATTCTCGCGGCGATTGCGCTGTGCGTGGCGACCGGCATTCTGGTGAAATCCGGCAAGCTTAAATACGCTTGGGTAACTATGCTGCCGCTGATCTGGCTGGTCATCATCACCAGCACGGCGACCTGGCAAAAACTCAGCAGCGCCGATCCGCGCATCGGCTTCCTCGCCGCCGCCAACAGTTTGTCAGACAAACTCGCCACCGGCATGTTATCGCCGGACAAGGCCGCTGTTGCGCCGCAACTGATCTTTAACCAGCGACTGGATGCCGTGCTGGCATTGTTCTTTGTCGCCCTGTTGTGGCTGATCGTTATCGACATGCTGCGCGTCTGTATGCGCCACCTGCGCGGCCAGGCTGTTCCGCCGTTGTCCGAGACACCGCATTATCCGACGCGACTGGAGGAAGCATGGGCGCGCGACTGATGGAGGCTTTGCGCAAACTCTGGCGAGTCGTTCGCCGGGTCAGCGGCGATGATGGCTACGAGCGCTATCTGGCACATCGCGCCGCCGCCCATCCGGATGTACCTGCGCTGCCGCGCCGTGCCTGGTTCGCGCTTCAGCAGCAGCAAAAGTGGTCGGGCATCAAACGCTGCTGCTAACGGGCATGCCATGTCAGATACCCTTTGTCATTTCGGCAACTTTTAACTTGAGTTCATTCGGTAAAGCGGCATCCGCTGGGTTTGCCCCATGCCAGATGTTATAATCCGCGCCTCTTTTGAAGACGTAAAGCAAGGTTCGCAGCAGTGAATTTCAAATCCCATTTGTCCGATCTATTCGCGCAGGCATTGCGCGAGGTTGCGCCCGATCACGTTGGCGCGACTGTCCTCATCGAACGTCCCAAACAAGCTTCGCACGGCGATTACGCCTGTAACCTGGCGATGCAGTTGGCGAAGCCGTTACGCAAATCGCCGCGCGACATCGCGCAGGCGCTGATCGCGGCATTGCCGGAATCCGAGGTCATCGGGAAGGTGGGGATCGCGGGTGCGGGATTCATCAATGTGTTTATCACCACTGCGGCGAAGCAACACGTAGTGCATGGCGTGTTGCAGGCGGGCGCGGGTTACGGCCATGTGCATGCCGGCGGCGGGCGCAAAGTGGGGGTAGAGTTCGTCTCCGCCAATCCGACCGGGCCGTTGCATGTCGGCCACGGGCGCGGTGCGGCGGTCGGCGATTGCCTGTGCCGCGTGCTGCATGCGGCGGGCTGGAACGTGACGCGCGAGTTCTACTATAACGACGCGGGTGCACAGATCGACAATCTGATGCACTCGGTACAGTTGCGCTGCAAGGGCGTCACGCCGGGCGACCCGGCCTGGCCGGAGGGCGGTTATCGCGGCGACTACATTATCGACGTGGCAAACGCTTACATGGCAAAGGAAACCGTCGAAGCGGACGATCAACATATCACCGGCAAAGGCGATGTGAACGATGCCGAGGCCATCCGCCATTTCGCTGTGGCTTATCTGCGCCGTGAACAGGATCTGGACTTGCGCGCGTTCGAGGTGGAGTTCGATGTGTTCTCGCTGGAATCCGCGCTGTATACCGACGGCAAGGTCGAAGAAGCAGTGAAGAAACTTATCGCCAGCGGCCACACCTACGAACAGGACGATGCGCTATGGTTGCGCACCACGGATTTCGGCGACGACAAGGACCGCGTGATGCGCAAGAGCGATGGCGGTTATACCTACTTCGTGCCGGATGTAGCCTACCATCTGGACAAGTGGCGGCGCGGCTTCGAACGCGTCATCAACGAACAGGGCGCAGATCACCACAGCACCATCACGCGTGTGCGCGCCGGGTTGCAGGCGCTGGATGCCGGCATCCCCACCGACTGGCCTGACTAGGTGCTGCACCAGATGGTGACGGTGCTGAAGGACGGCGAAGAGGTGAAAATCTCCAAGCGCGCCGGCAGCTACGTCACGCTGCGCGACCTGATCGACGAAGTGGGCTGCGACGCGACGCGCTACTTTCTCGCCGCGCGCCATCCCGACTCGCAACTGGTGTTCGACATCGACCTCGCCAAATCGCAGAGTAACGACAACCCGGTGTATTACATCCAGTATGCCCATGCCCGTATCCATGCGGTACTGGCGCAATGGGGCGGCGACCGTGCGGCTTTGCTGCATGCCGACGTCAGCGCGCTGGATAGCGAGTACGAAACGCAGTTGCTGCAGCGCACGATCGACTTCCCGCAGGTGATCGAAACGGCGGCGGAAGACCTTGCTCCGCATCTGGTCGCTTTCTACCTGAAAGAATTGGCAGCCGATTTTCACAGCTACTATAATGCCTCGCGTTTTCTGGTCGAGGACGAGCAGATCAAGCAGGCGCGGCTGGCATTGATTGCCGCGATAGCGCAGGTATTAAAGAACGGCCTGGCGCTGCTTGGCGTAGGCGCGCCGGAAAAAATGTAAAGGAACCGCAAATGAGCAGAAACACAGGCAACAAACCCGCCGCGCCGCGCAAAAGCGGCAGTTCGCTATTGACCGGCATTCTGGTCGGCATGGTAATCGGCGTCGGCATGGCGGCCGGATTGGCTTGGTACATCATGAAATCGCCCAGCCCGTTTGTGCAGAAGGAACAGGCGGCGGCCAAGCCATTGATGGATGTCGCCAAACCGGCTGTCCCTGCCGAGACGCCAGCTTCCGGTGTGAGTGAGGGCAAACCACGGTTCGAGTTTTACAAGGTGTTGACTGACAAGCAGGATGCGGCTGTTGTCGCGCCCACCGACAAATCCCGGATAATTACCCAGCCATTGGTGGACAATAAAGCGGAGAGCAAACCCCTTGCCGCCGCCGACCCCCATTTTTTGCAGGCGGGCTCCTTCTCCAAAGCGGATGACGCCGAAAAACTCAAGGCCAGGCTCGCCTTGCTGGGGCTGGAATCCAGCATCCAGACCGCAACCATTCCGGACAAGGGCGTATGGTACCGCGTCCGCCTGGGGCCATACAAAGATATGGACGAGTTGAACCGCACACGCGATTCATTGAAACAAAATGGGGTGGAAGCCACTCCAACACGTACGCAGTAAGCGTAACCC
This sequence comes from Gallionella sp., assembly GCA_024654105.1. Classification (GTDB taxonomy): domain Bacteria; phylum Pseudomonadota; class Gammaproteobacteria; order Burkholderiales; family Gallionellaceae; genus Gallionella. Next base: position 14,760 of record JANLID010000246.1, read on the forward strand.
ACCATTATCAAGAGGAGCTATCAAGTGAAGGCATTCATTAAAAGTCTGTTTGTGGCAGCAGCACTGCTGATTGGCAGCGCCGCGCTGGCGGCCGAATTGGGCAAGGATTACAAATTAGTGAACCCGGCACAGTCGGCCGGTGTCGAAAAAATCGAAGTGCTGGAGTTTTTCTTTTACGGCTGTTCGCACTGCTTTCACCTGCATCCACATATGAGCAAATGGGAAAAAACCATGCCCAAGGATGTCGAGCTGACTTACGTGCCGACCATTTTCCGCGATTCCTGGGAATCGATGGCACGCACTTATTACGCGCTTGAATTGCTCGGACAATTGCACCCGTTGCACGACGCGTTGTATCAGGCGTGGAACGTGGACCAGACTGATTTGAGCGATGAAGCCAGGATAGTCGATTTTGTCGCGACGCGCGGCGTGGATCGCGCAAAATTCTCGGCGGCCTACAACTCGTTTTCGATGCAGAGCAAAATGGCGCGTGCAAAGCAAATGATCCGCAGCTATGGCATTCCCGGCACACCGTCACTGGTCGTGGACGGCAAATACCTCATTACCGGCCTGCAACCGGCAGACACTATTCGCGTGCTGGATGAAGTGATTGCCATGGTGCGCAAAGCGCGGTCCCAAGGCGGTAAACGAGTACAGTGAACCCGAGCAACTATTACGGCGAGATCAAACTCCAGATGAAATTGGACTGGCTCAAAAAACCCGGGTTGAGCCGGTAGCACACAGATAGCCGGGTCAGCCTAAAGCAACCGCTACCGCTGGTTCGGCAATGGAAAGATTGAAAACCAGCGGCTCACACCGTCATGGAATCGTTTGCTTGCTTGACAGATGCCGGCTAATGGGTGTCCCCAATTACGCTCAAGTGCGATGCCTGTGCAACATTCAGAACCAGATTTCCGGGTAGCGCCGCGAAGACGGCACATTATTTACCAGCAATGCGATCGCCAACAGAATCAACGGCCCGATAGTGGTGGGAAATATTAAGTATAAAAACCCCAGCTTGTGAATTTCAGGAGAACCGATAACTGCGATCAGTGCGGTGGCGCCACCGGGAGGATGCAGCGTGCGAGTAGCGTGCATGACGGCGATCGATGTGGCGACCGCCACCGATTCGGCGAGCCACATATTCTGGCTCAGGAGCTTCCAGCAAAGAACGCCTACAATGGCGCAGAGCACGTGCCCCCCGATCAGGTTGCGAGGTTGGGCCAATGGGCTGCGCACGGCGCCGTATACGAGAACTGCGGACGCGCCGAAAGATCCAATCATCAATGACAAATCGAGCCCCTCGAAAAAAAGACGATTTACCCACGCCACGACTGCGATGCCCAGGAATGCGCCTATCCATGACCACAAGATATCGCCGTTGCTGACTCGCGGCGGACCGCCGCGAGTAGAGCCTCGCATCTTTCTGAAATATTCGCGTAAATTCACAGCGAGTCCTTCAGCTTGTAGGCCGCAAAAAAGTCTTTTCTCAGCAGCAGGCCGAGCAGCCTGCCGTCGGCTCCCACGACAGGCATGCTGCGGCCGCCATGTCGGTAGAAGGCTTCCAATATCTCCAGGAATCCCGCATTCTGGCTGACGGTCACTGCCGGCTGGGTCATGGCCGCGCTCACAGGCGTTTCATGGCAACGGTGCGTGAACTCAAACGAGTTTTCGAGCATTCTTAACAACAACTGCAGAAAATTATCGGCCTTCAGGCGCTTGAGGAAATCAGTTTCCGTGAGCATGCCAACCACGTAACCGCTGGCATCCACGACCGGCAGTCCCTTGTAGCCGGAATCAGCGAGAGTCTTTGCCGCTTTGTCGAGTGTCATATTCGGCTGCAGCGGTTCCATTGCGCGCCGCATCAGGCGACCGGCCGTTACCCCAACGAACATGCGCTCCAGCGCATGCCGAAAGGCAAGGTGATAAATCAACCGAAAATCCGTAGTGGTGATATCCAGGTAGCCGGGTATGTGCTGCATCGCATCCAGAATGTCGTCATCGGTGAGTTCAAGTTCGGGCGACTTCTCACCCACAAGGTCTCCCGTCAAGTCGTCAGGCAGGTTCTGTGTCATGGTATAAATTCCATCCAGTGAGTCATTCGTCAGGAAAGGTTATCTGCAACCAAGTATGAACGGAAAGCTGCCGTCGTCGAACTGCACTTGCAGCATCCGGGCACGCGCATCGTAGCCGATGGCGCGCAACCTGCCCGAATTGATCTTCTGCATTTCCATGTTGGCATCCTGGAACTGTTTCGAGCCTAGCAGCCTGTCGGACTTAAAATTTCACCAACCACCCCAATAAAATGCTATAATTCGTCGCGTAATCATAAAGTTATCACACAAAACCCATGAGC
>JANLID010000276.1 GCA_024654105.1 Gallionella sp.
TTGTCGTTGGTGCATGGTATGCACCCTACGATTTCACTATTGATTGAGAAATGGAATAAGGGGTTGAAGCCCCAACAACACACGCAGCGCCGAAGGACATCCGCCCTACGCAAACTGCGGGGTTGTGTGCTATCTTTCGCATCATATAAACTGTTGATGCTTTCCCGATACCATGAGCCTGCTTGCCTTGATTGCCGCGCTGCTGCTGGAGCAACTTCACCCGCTTTCCTCGCGTAAATATTTGCAGGGCTGGTTGTCCGGCTACGTCAGTTTCTTTCAGCATCATTTCAACGGCGGCGAGCGCAAGCATGGGAAAATCGCCTGGCTGCTGGCGGTGTTGCCGTTATTGGCAGGCACCATCGCGCTGTATTGGCTATTGTGCCAAGTGCACCCTGTGTTTGCCTGGGCGTTCAACGTGCTGGTGCTGTACCTCACCATGGGCTTTCGCCAGTTCAGCCATTACTTCACCGATATTCATCAGGCATTGCGCGATGGCGATCTGGAGGGAGCACGCAGCCTGTTATTCCGTTGGCGCGGGATTCATTCGCATGAACTGAATGCGGAAGAAATCGCGCGCGTTACCATCGAAGAAGCGCTGATCGCCTCGCACCGCAACGTATTCGGCGTGATCGTGTGGTTTGTGCTGTTCAGCGTGGTCGGGTTGGGCGGTGCGGCGGGCGCGCTGCTGTACCGCCTCGGACAATTTTTGCGCATCCGTTGGGCTGATGAGGATGCAGATGAACCGGGTGAGTTTGGCAGCTTTGCGGGCCGGGCGTTTTATTTGTTGGAATGGTTGCCGATCCGCATGACCGCCGCAACCTTTGCCATCGTTGGCAACTTTGAAGATACCGTGTATTGCTGGCGTACCCAGGCGGCCAGTTGGCCGGATAGCGAAGCGGGGATACTGCTGGCTAGCGGCGCAGGGGCATTGGGCGTGCGTCTGGGCATGCCGGTTCCGCAGGGCGGTTTGCCGCTGGACAGGCCGGAGCTTGGCATCGGTGACGATGCCGATGTTGATTTCATGCAAAGTACCATCGGGCTGGTGTGGCGCTCGGTGGTGTTCTGGCTGATCCTGTTAATGTTGCTGACGCTGGCGAGTTTGCTGGGCTAGCACAGATCAGAAATGACGTGTTTATGGATTATGGGTGATTGATTTTATGTTTCATGCTATTCGTCTGTTCCGGTTTACGTTTATTCTGCTGCTTGCTGCATGCACCACCGTTACGCAGCAGGAAGAAAAGGTTTCCATCCCGATCTGGCCTCTTCCGCCAGACCAGCCCCGTTTCATTTATGAAGCGACACTGCGATCGTTTGCAGACATCATTGTCGAAACTTCCGAAAGCCGCATGTTGCACCTGATGGCGGGGACAGCAATATCCACCGAGCCGGTATTGAACAAACCGGCCGCCATCGTGGCACGGAAAGGGCGCATTTATGTCGCCGATACCGGCACCCATACCATCGTCGTGTTCGATATACCACGGCGCAAGCTGTTCCGCTTCGGTGTGCGCGGACCCGGCAATCTGAAAAAACCGTCGGGACTCGCACTGGATGATGAGATGAATGTCTATGTGGCCGACGCCATGCGGCGCGAGGTGGTGGTGTATGACAGCCTCGGGCTGTTCCAGCGCACGGTGGGCGGCCCGGAAGATCTGGAGCGGCCGACCGGCGTGGCGGTGAGCCGCGATGGCGAACGCATATACGCCATCGACCGCTCGAACAACGAAAGCAACAACCACCATGTGGTCGTCTATGACAAGGAGGGGAGAAAACTTCAGGTGATCGGCAGCCGTGGCAACGGCGAAGGACAATTTAATGTTCCGCTGCAAGGCGCGGTTGCCCCGGATGGCACGCTTTATGTGCTTGATTCAGGCAATTTCCGGGTGCAGGCTTTCGATCGCGACGGCAAATTCTTGCGCGCCTTTGGCGGCCCTGGCAATGGCCTCGGCAATTTTGCGCGGCCGCGCGGCATCGCCGTTGACGACGAGGGAAACATTTACGTCAGCGACGCCAGCTTCAATAATTTCCAGATATACAATCCGAACG
>JANLID010000284.1 GCA_024654105.1 Gallionella sp.
GGGGCGCGGGGCTGACCGGTATGCGGATAAAGTAGGCAAGGCAGGAAAACCCGCTTCTCAGGCAGGCCGACACTCCTTGTTTGAACAAGTGGCAGGGAATAAACATATGCGGCCAACGTCGCCGGATTGTCGAATTTCTTGTCGTTTTGCGGGAACTGCTCTTGATCGAGGTCAACAACCCCGGCCACATCCATTTGCGGATGATCCGAATCAATTGGGTCAGCATGGAAAGCGACTGGCTGATGGGCGTGTGCCTCAACACTATGCCGGTGCTGCTCACCGCTGTGATCGTGCTGCGCATTCAAATGCACATGCGACGGTGTCCACTTGAGCACCATAAAGGCGGCAAGCAGAAGGAAAACGAAACCTGCGTTGAAGCGTCGCTTGATCATGACGGCATTAAGTTCTGGGTGATTGTTTGCATTGTACATCAGCAGTACTGACTTCTAGTTATACACACGCGGATGAGGAGCCTGGGTTCCAGTCTGCGACAGACTTATATTTTGGTAACGTCTGAATGTCGCCTTGTCGATAGGGAAAGTTCGCCAGTATCCGCAGTCAGGTAGTTCAATTTCGATTGGGGGATTTTTCATTGCCGCTAACAACCATTTTTGATCAGGCTCTGCTGTCAGATCAGATTGAAACGAATAGACTGGTGTGTGTCAGGCTGGCATGAGAGAGATGCCATTCTTCATGCGTTACGCGCAGACATGACATCCCAAACTTTGCAGCTTTCAATATTCCCAGCCCATAACAGTCAGCCGGTCGAATAACGACATTATTGTCGTCTTTCAACCGACTATTTTTATTAGCTTGTGAAAAACTGCAAGCCATGCAAAACACAAGAATTCTTCATTTATTTGGCCGCTGTGCTTCGCATGCCCGAAACCCCCTTCGCTCATTTTTCCGTTCCTCGACACTCGCCGTAAACGGCTTGTTTTTCCGCTTCGCCCGCACGCAGGATGTTATCTACGAACACCTGCGCCGCCGGTATCCGGTATATCTGCTGTTGCTGTTATTGCAACTGGCGTTCACTCATTATTTCGAACTGGCAATCAATGTGTCCGATAGCTTGCCAGGCACGCTATATGTCATCCAGAAAGGCACTCAGCCAATCAAAGGTGGTTATGCCGCCTTCTGCTATCAAAGCGATTTTTTATATCACCCAGGTAGCCACTTCCTGAAGCGCGTGGCAGGGCAGGCTGGCGATTTGGTGACGGCACGCGGCAACAAATATCATGTAAACGGCAAATTTGTTGGCGAAGCCAGAAAAACCACCAGAAGCGGGTTTGCGATCGAGCCGCTTGCTCATACGGGGATCATTCCGGCGGGGCGCTACTACATGATGGCGGACAATCCATACAGTCTTGATTCGCGCTATGCGGTCGTCGGGTTGGTGGCGAGCAGCCAGATCATTGGCGCGGCGTACCGGGTTTTTTGAGAGCTGCATGTTTAACCGGCTTTTGCGAGCAATAAGCCCGTCGTTCGACAATCCGGCGAAAGATGGCGGCAGCATGAGTCCGGATGATCATCCTGTTGCCGCCAAACGCATCGAGGAATTGCAGGACATACCGCGATATCCGCCGTTCATGCAGGGATTGCCCGTCTGTTCGCCGGAAGCATTGATCGAAACACAAAGCGATCTAATCA
>JANLID010000286.1 GCA_024654105.1 Gallionella sp.
ACCCGAGCAATCTGAAATACACCGCCTCCCACGAATGGGTCAAGAGCGAAGCCGACGGCACCATCAGCATCGGCATCACACAGCACGCACAGGAACTGCTGGGCGACATGGTGTTTGTCGAAACCCCGGCAGTGGGGCGCAAGCTCAAGGCCAAGGAAGAATGCGCGGTCGTGGAATCGGTCAAGGCCGCCGCCGACGTTTACGCGCCGGTTGCCGGCGAAGTGACGGCGGTGAACGGCGAGCTGGACAGCGCGCCGGAAAAAATCAACGATGACCCCTACGCCGCATGGATGTTCAGGATGAAGCCGGACAATGCGGCGGATGTGGCCGCACTGATGGATGCGGCGGCGTACCAGACTATTGTCGATAGCGAAGCACATTGAAGCGGTCGTTAGACGTTAGTCGTTAGTTAAACCCGCGTAGCGGACAACGCCAACTAATGACTGTTTCACACAACTTTTGTTTTTAACTAACAGTTAACGCCTAACGACTACCAACTGCACTATGCCTTTCATCCCCCACACCGAGCAGGACATCCAGTACATGCTCGCCAGCATCGGCGCGAAAAATATCGACGCGCTGTTTGACGAAATTCCCGCCGCCTTGAAAAGCGGCAAGCTGACCGCCATCGGCGACGGGCTGAACGAGATGCAGGTTTCGCGCCTGATGCATGAGCGCGCCGCACAGGATAAACAGCCGCTCAACTTCATCGGCGCGGGCGCCTACGAGCACCACATCCCCGCCGCAGTCTGGGAGATCGCCACGCGCGGCGAGTATTACACTGCCTACACGCCGTATCAGGCCGAAGCCAGTCAGGGTACATTGCAAACGCTGTACGAATACCAGACCATGATCGCGTCGCTGACCGGCATGGATGCCTCCAACGCCAGCCTGTACGATGGCGCGTCCGCATTGGCCGAGGCGATCCTGATGGCGGTGCGCGCGCACAAGACTTCGCGCCGCGTGCTGGTGCCCACCAGTGTCAGCCCGCTGTACCGCAGTGTGGCGCGCAGCATCGTTAAATTGCAGAATATCGAACTGGTGGAAATTCCGTTCGACATCGCGACCGGCACGACCGACATCAATGCATTGCAGCAACACGCGGGCAGCGACATTGCCGCATTAGTCATCCCGCAACCGAATTTCTTCGGCGCGCTGGAAGATGTGGATGCGCTGACCGCCTGGGCGCATGCGCAGGGCGCGCTGGCCATCGCGCTGGTGAACCCGCTGGCACTGGCGTTGCTCAAGGCTCCGGGACAGTGGGCGGAAAAAGGCGCGGATATCGCGGTCGGCGATGGACAGCCGCTCGGCGCGCCGTTGTCCAGCGGCGGGCCGTATTTCGGCTTTATATGCTGCAAGCAGACGCTGGTGCGCCAGATGCCGGGACGCATCATCGGCCGAACCGTGGATCTGGACGGCAAGCAAGGTTTCACGCTGACGCTGCAGGCGCGCGAGCAGCACATCCGCCGCGCCAAGGCGACTTCCAATATTTGCAGCAATCAGGGGTTGATGGTGACGGCGGCGACCATTCACATGGCGTTGCTCGGCATCGATGGCCTGCGCCGCGCCGCCGCGGCATCGCACACCAACACGCAAGCACTTACAGTACAGGCAGGCGGCTTGCATGGTGTTAAGCGTTTGTTCAGTGCGCCGCATTTCCATGAGGTGGTATTGCATTTACCCGGGTCTTCCGCCAAAGTGCTTAACAGCATGGCCGGTCAGGGCATCTCGGGCGGCTACGACCTGAAACCGCATTACCCGCAGTTGGGCAACGCGATTCTGGTGTGCGCCACCGAGACCAAGACCAACGAAGATTTGCAACGCTATGTGGCGGCGTTACGCCACGTCCTTCAGAGTTGAATTACCTTGGGAGCATGAGATGACAGAAGACGACAAGAAACAAAGCACGACACTCGGCGGTTCACCGGTGCAACTATATGGCGATTTTCCAAAAGTTGGGCAGACCGCGCCGGCATTCTCGCTGGTAGGCAAGGATTTGAAGGATGTCACGCTGGAAAGATTTGGCGACAAGCGCAAGGTGCTGAACATCGTCCCCAGCCTGGATACACCGACCTGCCAGGCTTCCGAGCGGCGCTTCAACCAGCTTGCCGGCGGTCTGGATAATACCGTGGTCATCACCATTTCCGCCGACTTGCCGTTCGCGATGACGCGTTTCTGCGCCAGCGAAGGACTGGACAATGTGATCAATCTTTCCGTGATGCGCGGCCGCGAGTTCATGCGCAACTACGGCGTGAAGATCGCCGACGGTGCGCTGGCCGGGGTGATGGCACGCGCCGTGATCGTGCTGGATAGCAAGAATGTGGTGCGCTATACCGAGCTGGTCAGCGAGATCAAGAACGAACCCAATTACGATGCGGCGCTGGCTGCGTTGCAGGCTATTTGATTGCATCACCGCGCAATAACCCAACCCCTGATGAAACAACTAGCCATTCGACTAGGCCATCAAAGGACGATGGCCAGGTCGCTGGTTATCCCGGCCTCCCAACCCCTCCCAGCCTCCCCTTGTCAGGGGAGGAGGGCGCCACCTCCCCCTGACAAGGGGGATTGAGGGGGTTGATGTAGATATGAAAGAGATCACTATGCTGATTTTTGAACGTTCCCACCCCGGCCGCCGCAATGCGGCACAGGCTGTGAACAACACCACCGCCGTCAGCGGCATTCCCGCTACGCTGCTGCGCCAGGATCAACCGCTGCTGCCGGAAGCCTCGGAAATGGACGTGGTGCGCCACTACACCGGGCTGTCGCAGAAGAATTTTTCGATCGACACGCACTTCTATCCGCTCGGCTCCTGCACGATGAAATATAACCCGCGCGCCTGCAACACGCTGGCGATGCTGCCGAACTTCCTCGCGCGCCATCCGCTCGCGCCGGAATCCACCGGGCAGGGCGTGCTGGCATGCCTGTATGACTTGCAGGAAATCCTCAAAGACGTGGCCGGTATGGCCGGTGTTTCACTGATGCCGATGGCCGGCGCGCAGGGCGAATTCGCCGGTATCGCGATGATCCGCGCCTACCACGACGCGCGCGGCGACACGGCGCGCACCGAGATCATCGTGCCGGATGCGGCGCACGGCACCAACCCGGCGACCGCAGTGATGTGCGGCTACACCGTAAAGGAGATTCCGACCGACGCGAATGGCGACGTCGATCTGGACGCGCTGCGCGCCGCCACCGGCCCGCAGACTGCCGGGCTGATGCTGACCAACCCGTCCACGCTGGGCTTGTTCGAAAAACAGATCCAGGCGATCCAGAGCATCATCCACGACGCGGGCGGGCTGCTGTATTACGACGGCGCGAACCTGAACGCGATCCTCGGCAAGGTGAAGCCCGGCGACATGGGCTTCGACGTGATCCACATGAATTTGCACAAGACCTTCGCCACGCCGCCCGGCGGCGGCGGGCCGGGCGCGGGCGCGGTGGGCGTGGCGCAGCGCCTGCTGCCGTACCTGCCGCTGCCGGTAGTCGCCAAGCAGGATGAAACTTACCGCTGCTTCACCGAAAAAGATTTACCCCAATCCATCGGCCACCTGTCCGCCTTCGGCGGCAACATCGGCGTGCTGCTGCGCGCATACATCTACGTGCGCATGCTGGGCGCGGAAGGCATGCACCGCGTCGCGGAATTCGCCACGCTGAACGCCAACTACCTGATGGCGGAACTGCACAAGGCCGGCTTCACCGTCGCATTCCCGCAGCGTCGCGCCAGCCACGAGTTCATCGTCTCGATGAAACCGCTCAAGGACGCCACCGGCGTTTCCGCGATGGACGTCGCGAAACGCCTGCTGGACAAAGGCTTCCATCCGCCCACCACCTACTTCCCGATGCTGGTGCCGGAGTGCCTGCTGATCGAGCCGACCGAAACCGAATCGAAGGAAACGCTGGATGGTTTCGTCAACGCGCTGAAGGAAATCCGTGACGAGGCCTACGCCGCGCCGGAACTGGTGAAGGGCGCGCCGCACACCCTGCCGGTGCGCCGCCTCGACGACGTGAAGGCCGCGAGGGAACTCGACCTGATATGGAAGCCGACAACAAGCACCCGCGCGGCCTGAAGCATGTCTGGCACGCAACCCTGGCCGCACTGGCAGGGCTGCGCGCCGCGTGGCAGCACGAAGACGCCTTCCGCCAGGAAGTGTTGATTGCGGCGGTTGCCATCCCCGTCGCGCTGCTCTCACCGGCCGGCACCCTCGGCAAAGCACTGATGGTTGCCAGCATCCTGCTGGTGCTGATCGTCGAGCTGCTCAATTCCGCGCTCGAAGCGGCGGTGGATCACACCTCTCTGCAACAGCACCCGCTCGCCAAGCGCGCCAAGGATACTGCCAGCGCGGCGGTGTTGCTGAGCATCGTGAATGCGCTGGTGGTGTGGGGGCTGGTGCTGTTCGTTTGAGAGTAATCCGTCTCCATTAACTAAAATAACAAATGTAAATAATGTAAGCCTTCCGCTGCGTGAGACCTGATCTCAACTGCAGTTTGGTAAAATCGGTTGCCGGAAGCGAAGCAGCCTATTTTGGATTTTTTTGACTAATGGGAGCCTCTAAAAATTCAAAGTTCGCCCAAATGCAAGGCGCGGAAAAAATTTCGCCGCGCCGCATATGTTTGATATGTAAGCAAGAAATTTTTTACGCAACGCAGCATAACCAGCGACTTGGCTGTCGTTTTTTGACAGCTTAGTCGAATGGCTAGTTGTTATATCAGTTGGGATGAAATGTGGATTTTTAGAGGTTCCCTAATCTGCAACTTCCCCTTCGTCGAGCAGTAATATAGCGTTATCGTCCGAGCCGGAAATCCAATCACCAAGTCTTCCATGAACCAAGAATTCGATGAACAATCTTGAAACCTTCAATCAAGCCTTTTTCTTGCATCTCAACGCTAATCTGACGACGCCACCGTGGGAAATTAGTACGGCCATTTTTATGGCTGATTATTTGATCTATCTGGTCCCACTGATTCTGGTCAGCCTGTGGTGTTGGGGCAATGAATCACAACGTGCGCTGGCACTGAAGGCTTGCGTCGTCGCTCTCATCGCCCTGGGGATTAACCAGTTGCTCAGTATCGCATGGCCGCATCCGCGGCCATTTATGATGGGGTTGGGCCATACCTTTATCCCACATGCTGTCGACTCGTCTTTCCCCAGCGACCATGCCACCGTTTTTGCAGCCATAGGTTTGACTTTGGTGTTCGCGAACATCCGTTCGGTAGCAGGATGGGCAGCGCTTTTGCTGGGCGTCTGCGTAGCGTGGGCGCGGATTTTTCTCG
>JANLID010000307.1 GCA_024654105.1 Gallionella sp.
GTAATTAGTCGCGCCTTTTCTTCTACAGGCTCGATGATGGAAAACATGAACTCCGCTTCACCGTATTTGTTCCAGGCGCGTTGAAGTTTACTGTTCGGATGTTTTGACTTACGCAATGCAACTCGGTGGGTGCTGAATCTCTTGACTAAATCAGCCGCGCTGCCGATGTAAACCTTGCCGCTGGTGGTGTGCTCGATTTTATAAATACCGCTGTTCATTTTGCGAAAGCTTGTCCTGGTGGTGCTTTCCCGCGAGGCTCAGCGGGAGGTTTCATGGTTTGCTGCATATTCTTTTGCTGTGATAGTTCACGCTGCAAGCGTGATTTGATCGCCGTGTCAGCCAGTCGCGCCTTGAGCGTATCGAGCGAGACGGACTTGCTGCCGGCCTGCTGCATCTGCTGAATCCAGGCTTCCAGCATCCGGTCCTTGGCGTTCTCGTTGGCCTCGAACCGCTGCTCAACAAGTGCAAGTTGCTGGGTGAGTTGGGCATCCATTTTATTCCAGCGGTCTTCCGCTTCTACTCTGAGCTGCGCCACCGCCACCCTCGGGTCGGTCGGGCCCTGCTGCGCCATCTCGTCCAGCTTCTTCTGCTCATCCTCGGTGTACTGGAACTCCTTGGGGTCCAGGCGTTGGGACTTGAAATACTGCACGACCCACTTGCGCGGATTGATGCCAAAGGCCGGGTTGGTCACGAGCTGACCCATCTGGATGATCGCCTGATTCTGAAGATCGCGCTCGACCAGGGCGGAGCTGCCGCGCGCGTCGATGGTGTAATCGCCTTTCTCGGCTTCCTCGCCGTATTGCATGATCCAGGCGTAGTACCGGCGCACATGCGGTACGGTGATGAAGTCGTCAAACAGCTTGGCCAGCCTCCGCAGCACCGTCGAGGCGTTGTCGTTGACAATTTTAGTGCCGCCCAATGTGTCCGGGGCGTCTCCTTGCTGGCCCTGGAGCAGCAGTGGCAGGCCGGTCACGTCTTCGGCCATCTTCAACCCGAACTCCACGATCCGCATCAGTTCTTCTTGACGGGCCTCGATATTGAATACGCCGAAGACTTGTTTCACGTCCTGAATGTCGGCGTCTTCGTTGATAATCCATACCTTGCGTCCGTGAATCGTGTAATTGCCGTCCTGGGGTTCTATGGTGCCGACCTTGAGTACGATCTGCGGTCCGGCCGTCAACCCGGCGTTGTCCATGACGTTACGGGCGCCGGCGTTAATGAGGCGTTGCGGCGTGCGGATCTGGCGCGAGACGCCGATACCGGCCCAGCGTCCGGATACCTGCTGCCAGTTCATTACGTCATAGGGGAAATCATCCGAATCGAGATGACTCCGAGCGGCCTTTACCACGCGCTCGTTGACCAGGGTCAGAATCGCATTGACCGGCTTATCGCCCTCGCAGGAACAGCCGATGGCTTCCAGGTCTTCCTTGTTGATATTTCCGTGGAAGTACCAGATTTCAAACAGGTCTTTGTTGTTCGGATCGCGCTTGTTTTCATCCCCCGGTAATTCGTGTCCGGCCCATTTCGGCCCCTCCGCCAATACCGCCTCGATCTGATCTTTCAGGTATCCGGGAGTTTCCTTCAATTCCTCGATGCGCTTGCGCGACAGGTAATCGCGCTCGAAAACGTGAGAGCCGTTATGGATGTTGTCGCCGCAGGCAGCGTCGGGGAACAAGTTGCGTGGGTCGATGCGTTTGCTGATCGGGTTGATCTTGGTGTCTACCACCAGCGTCAAGTTTCCGGTCTGGGGGTCGCGCCTGACCTGGCGATGCTTCTGGCGGGATGGCACCGGGCCTTTCAAGACTCCCGTGCCGATCTTGGCCGCATCGTCGATAACACGGCGGACCTCGGAATGGTATTGACATTCGACATGCCAGTCGTCGATGCGGTCCTGGGCCTTCTTGGACCGGCCCTTGGCCTCTTCCATGACGATCTCGGCCTGGCGAATACTGTCTTGCAGTATTTTCGACAATTCGCCTTGCTGTTGTTCTGCGGGAATCGGTGCCCCGGTCTGGGGGTCCATGGTCGGTACTTGGGCCAGCATGGCTTTCTTGGTTTCGATGCTCAACTGGCCCTTGGCCATGTTCTCCAGTTCCGGCACCGGAGTCGGCTTGATGCCGAAAGCCCGGTCATCCGTAGGCATAAGCATGTCGCCGATACGGGCAGCGGCGGCGTCGCAATACGGGCGTGTTATGTTCAGGAACACCGTGGAACCGTCACTGTCGTCCGATTCGCCCTCCGGCATGATTTGCCCCGGAGGCTTGGACGTGTAGGCACCGAAATCGCCGGTCATCTCGGCGCGGTTGGCGTCGTCGATGCCTTCGTAAAACTCAATGTCCTCCTTCCATTGCTTGTCGATGCCGCTGTTGTTACGGCCGTCGATGGCGTCCTTGCGCTTGTCCTTGATGGTGGTGGACAGGGCTTGCAGTTTCTGCGATCTCAGTTCCTGGGCTCTGGATACCTCGTCCTCCTTCGTTGCCCTGGCGGTATTATTACGGGTTGCCATCAGATTGTTCCTCGCAAAAGAAAAGCCCCCGTTTCCGGGGGCTCAAATCACCACTAAGAGGAGTGGAGGAGTCGTTACGAGCCCATGGCCCGGTCGCGCATCCGGTACGGCTTCACTTTCGGTTTCGGTCGCTTCTGCACCGTCGGCTTGGCGAACGTGAGCGCCAGGCTGTCGCCATAGTCCGGGCTCTTGATCTGCCGTTTCAGCGCATCTTCCTTGCTCTCGATCAGCAGCTCGCCGCCACGGAATGAGTAACGCAGGGCCGTGAGATCGGTTTGCAGGTTCGAGTCTCGCGGTATCGAGCCGGTTTCGAGCCATTCCTTCATCTGCCGGTACATGAACGCCCGCAGGTTGTAGTCTTGGCCGTTGCCCATCGTCTCGGACACCACGATGTCCTCGACGATTCGCTGCGTCTTACCGTCCGGCAGGTACTTGTCGGGATACCAGCCGCGCAGGATGTCTGCCACACCACCACCGACACCGATGGCATCCACCGCGATCTGTTCCAGCATTTGGCCAGCCCGCAGATATGCCTCGACTCCTTCTTTCACACGGCCGGCTACTGAGGTCACGCTCTGTTTGCTCATGGCCTCCTGTTTCAGCAGGACACGGCCCTGGCGATAGCTGATCACGGTCTTGCAGTTGCCGTAGCGCGCCACGTCAACGCCTACACGCAATCCGCCCATGGCTTGCACTTCGGTCGGGCCTCTGGCCATGGCGCCCCGCACCAGATCGCCGCCGATGTACGAATTCGACACCGACGATTCGTAGTCGCGGTCGATCTCCTGGGCTACGATCACCGCGTCATGCTTCTGTATCTGCTCCTGATACCACCGCTGGTCCTTGCGCGGGTCTTCGCGCCAGTCGAAAACGAACACCGGGATTTTTCCGCTGTGGCGCTTGCGATAGAACGGATTGCCCGAGCCATTCGGGGTCGATACGTCGATCTTGACGTTCGAGGTCTGCGACAGCGCCGAGTCGATGGTTTCCGGGTGCTCGTAAAAGGCCGATTCGTCCTTGAAGTAGATCGAGGTCCGGTTGCCGCGGCCGATGTTGTCACCGGCTTCGCCCACGATGATTGAGTCGTTTTCGGCGTTAATGATGCGCATGTGCGGCGCATGCTTGCGTTCGTCCCAACCAGCAGGTTTGAACTCAAACGGCAGATTGTTGATGAATTTCCGCACCTTGTCGAAGATACACTTCGGGTCGTCGATCTTATCGACGTATTCCTCCTTGCGGGAACCGAAGCCGATCACGGTCCCTTCCCAGAACAGCCACATCCACACGGCGAAAGCCACGCACAACCAGGTGACGCCCATATCGCGTGACTTCTCGGTCAGGCCGTCCTCACGGGATTGCCAGCGTTCCAGCAGCCAGTTAATGAAATTTTCCTGTCTCGGGAACAAGATGAACGGAATCGTGGTCGGTAGACCGACCTCGGCATTGCGCGGGTCGAACGTCATGCCCCAATCCTGGATGAATTGGACAGGATTTTCCTTGTACAGCTCCTTCATGCCAGCGATCACAGCGAGCCGCTTTTCCTCTGGAAATGCACGGATGTTGTCGATGATCTGCTTGCGCTCGGCAAAGACCGATTCGTAATCCGGGTTTTTCCAGTCGAAAGAACTCAGGTCCAGTTCAACGCCTGGATTTGGCTTTGCTTGGGCCATTAAGTGCCATCATGTATGCCTCTCTCGGCGACAGCTTGAGCGTCACGTTCACAGGAGCCGGGGGCGTTACCGGGTCTTTGTCCTTGGCATACATGCCCAGATGCTTCATGACCTGATCGCTCGTCACGTTCTTGTCGTGCCATTTCAGTTTCTTGTGATACATCGGCACATGCGAAACACCTTCGCCGCCGCCGATCTTGGCACCACCGGCCATTTCCACCACTTCGAGCCCGGACAGGGCCATCACCGTGTCGTCATCCAGTTCGGTAACTGGCTTGAGCGACCCATCATCTTTGTAAAGGGCCTTTGGGTTGAAATGCAGGCGTTGTGAGAGCGAGCGCATCACGTCATCGGTTGTGAGCCGATACTTGGCGCGGATTTCTTCCTCGCGCTCGGAGAGCAAGGTCGAAACGTGAACATTGGTTAGAAGGCGCGATGCTGCCACCTTCGCGGTTTCGGGATTCGTGATATCGGGATAAACCTTCATGTACGCGCGCGTTCCGTTGCGACCGTTCTTGAGATATTCCTCGACGAAATCAGAAGCCTTCGCTAATACCTTCTTTATAGGCGTTTTTGGCTTTTTCTTGGCCATGACGATTATTTTCCTTCACCAGGGACAACGTGCGCCACGATCTCGCCCCGACCCGCTACCTCGGTATGGGTGGTTTTCGACCGTTCATCCCACCACCAACGAACACGACCGCAAGCCGTGCATTGCGCATAGAG
>JANLID010000326.1 GCA_024654105.1 Gallionella sp.
CGCCCCTACAATGCCATTCGACCCCAAGCCGATTCTCGACAGCCTGCCGTTGCTGCCGGGCGTGTATCGTTTTTTCGACGGCAAGGGCGAGGTGCTGTATGTCGGCAAGGCCAGGCAACTGAAAAAACGCGTCGCATCCTACTTCCAGAAAACCAATGTTTCGCCGCGCATCCGTTTGATGGTGTCGCATATCGCGCGCATCGAAACCACCGTGACGCGCTCCGAAGCCGAGGCGCTGCTGCTGGAAAATAACCTGATCAAATCGCTTAAACCGCGCTACAACATTCTATTTCGCGACGATAAGTCTTATCCGTACATCGTGCTGACCGGGGATAAATTCCCGCGCCTGACTTACTATCGCGGCGCACCCGACCGCAAGCATCAGTATTTCGGCCCCTACCCGAATTCGTATGCCGCGAAGGAAAGCATCCAGCTATTGCAGAAAATCTTCCGCATCCGCACCTGCGAGAACAGCGTGTTCAACAACCGCACGCGCCCCTGTCTGCTGCACCAGATCCACCGCTGCACCGCCCCCTGCGTGAAACTGGTTTCGGCGGAAGATTATCAGGCCGATATCCGCAATGCGGTGCTGTTGCTGCAAGGCAAGCATCAGGAGGTCGAGCAGGCCTTGCGGGCGGCGATGGAGCGCGCGGCGGACGGGTTGCATTATGAACACGCCGCCGCGTTGCGCGACCAGTTGCGCGCGCTGCATACCGTACAGCAGAAACAATTCGTCGAGTCCACCGGCGGGGCGACGGATGCCGACATCATCGCGCTGGCGCAGTCCGAAAAACATTTGGCCGGACACCCGCAGGATGGGCTGGTCTGCGTGAACCTTGCGATGGTGCGCGGCGGGCGGCATCTTGGCGACAAAAGTTTCTTCCCGGAACATGCCGAAGATCTGTCGGCGGATGAGATCGTGCAGGCGTTCATCGCGCAGCATTACCTGAATCGCAGCGTGCCGCCGTTGCTGGTGCTGGATGCCGCATGCGATGACGAAACGCTGGCGCAATTGCTCGGCGAACAGGCCGGGCATGCGGTGAAGATCAGCCAGGCCGCAAGCGGCGAGCGCAGGCAGTGGCTGGAAATGGCGCAACGCAATGCGCTGCTGGCGCTCCAGCAGCGCATTGCGCAGCAGGGCGGGCAGAAGCTGCGGCTGGACAAGCTGCGCGAATTGCTGGATATGCCGGACTTGCAGCGTATCGAATGTTTCGACATCAGCCACACGATGGGTGAAGCGGCACAGGCCTCCTGCGTGGTGTATGAGAATCTCGATATGCGCACCAGCCAATACCGCCGCTACAACATCACCGGCATCACGCCCGGCGACGACTATGCGGCGATGCGCCAGGCGTTGACGCGGCGCTACCAGAAGCTTGCCGAGGGGGATGGCACGCGCCCCGATTTGATTTTGGTCGACGGCGGTCTGGGGCAATTGCATATCGCAATGGATGTGATGCATGAATTGGGTTTGAACGATTTGGCCCTGGTCGGCGTCGCCAAGGGCGAGGAACGCAAGGCCGGCCTGGAGCAATTAATTTTCCCAGACGGCACGGCGCGGCAATTGCGCAGCGATGACCCGGCGTTGCATCTGATCCAGCAAATCCGCGATGAGGCGCACCGCTTCGCCGTCACCGGACACCGCGCCAAGCGCGGCAAGGTGCGTACCGCATCCAGCCTGGAGGAAATCAGCGGGGTAGGGGACAAGCGGCGGCGCAGCCTGCTGACCCACTTCGGCGGGCTGCGCGAAGTGGCGCGAGCCAGCGTCGAACAACTCGGCCAAGTGGAAGGGATCAGTAAAGCGCTTGCTGAAGTGATTTACCAGCAGCTACACTAACGGCCATGTTCAACAACATCCCAAATCTGCTCACCTGGTTAAGAATCCTGCTTATTCCGGTATTCGTCACGGCTTTTTATTTGCCGGATGCCACGCTTGCCCCGCATCTGAAAAATCTTATTAGTACCGGTGTGTTCCTGCTGGCTGCGATCACCGACTGGCTGGACGGCTATCTGGCGCGAAAATTAAATCAGTCTTCCGCGTTTGGTGCATTCCTCGACCCGGTCGCTGACAAGTTGATGGTGGCCGCCGCGTTGATCGTGCTGGTCAAGCTGGGGCGTGCCGACGCGATCATCGCTTTCATCATCATCGGGCGCGAAATCACCATTTCCGCATTGCGCGAGTGGATGGCCAAGCTCGGCGAAAGCAGGGGTATCGCGGTTTCCATGCTGGGCAAGATCAAGACCGTTTTCCAGATGATCGCGATATTGCTGCTGCTGTATCACGAGCGCCTGCTGGGGATCGATTGCCAGGCAATCGGCGCGCTGCTGCTGTATCTCGCCGCGCTGCTTACGTTATGGTCGATGGGCTATTACCTGATGCTGGCCTCGCCCAGGCTGAAAAAATACCAAAACTAAATTGATTTATAAGCCTGCGTCTGTATAATGCGCAGCCTTCGGGGTGTAGCGTAGCCTGGTAGCGCGCCTGCTTTGGGAGCAGGATGTCGGGAGTTCGAATCTCTCCACCCCGA
>JANLID010000341.1 GCA_024654105.1 Gallionella sp.
GCAATCAGCCCTTCCACCTGAAATCGGGTAAGAATGCGACAAACCGTTTCCTCAGCGAGGCCCAGGTAATTGCCGATGTCCCCGCGCGACATGCTCAAATTGAACTGGGTGGCAGAATAATTGCGCATGGCAAAACGTCTTGACAGCGCCAACAAATAAGTTGCCAGCCGCTCTTCGGCATTCTTTTTCCCCAGCAACAGCATCAACCCCTGATTATGCTTGATCTCCCTGCTCATCATCCTGAGCATTTGATAATGGACCGAAGGAATTTGTCGCGCCAGCTCCTCGAAGCAATCCAATGAGATTTCACACACCGAAGTGGTTTCCAGCGCCATCGCCTCGCAGTTGTGGCGTTTTTCGTCTATGGCGTTCAGCCCGAGCAGTTCACCCGGAATGTGAAAGCCGGTAATTTGCAGACGGCCGTCACCGGTGGAAATGCAGGTTTTGACCGATCCGCTGCGGATGGCGTAGACGCAGACAAGTTCTTCGCCGGCGCGGTAAAGTATCTGGCCGCGCTTGAGCATGCGCTTTCTTTTCACATAATAGTCGAGCAGTTTCGTTTCGGCGCTGTCCAGACCCATGGACAAGCCAATCTGATAAAAGCCGCAATCCCTGCAGGCTATCGCATCACACTCTGGTTTTTGTACTGCTTGAAGTGTCATAACGTATTTGTTCGATTGTCAATCATGCCTCTTGCGCAGAACCTGAGACTTCAGCACAGAGTAAGCCCAATTAAGCCGCAACGAATCAAAATGTCTATTTACAAATGCACAGATTCATTGCAACGCCGGATGCCCCATTTGCATTCTTTCATCGTGCGGCAACGCGGATTATAGTCGCCATCAGGCAATCTTGCTCAACCATGCAGTTCAAGAACCCGCTGCTGAAGCAGCCCATTTTGTTATATTGCGTAACCACACTCGCCTCCATATTGCCGCAATAGTTCGAGCATGACAGATGCCTTGTGCAGCGTCTCCTGATATTCCTCCTCCAGGTTTGAATCCGCCACGATACCGCCCCCCGCCCAGCAATAAATTTCGCCCTCGCCATACACCAGTGTGCGGATGGCGATATTGCTGTCCATATTGCCGTCAAAGCCGGCATAGCCGATGGCTCCGCAATATACCCCGCGCCGGTCCGGTTCCAACTGCTCGATGATTTGCATGGCGCGCAGTTTGGGCGCACCGGTAACGGAGCCGCCCGGAAAGCAGTCACGCAGCACATCCAGCGCATCGCGCCCTGCTGCCAGACGGCCTTCCACCGTGCTGACCAGATGATGCACATTGGAAAAACTTTCCACCTCAAACAATTTCGGCACACGCACCGAACCGGCCACACAGCTCTTGCCCAGGTCGTTGCGCAACAAATCAACGATCATCAAATTTTCTGCGCGGTCTTTGGGATGCTTGTGCAATTCTTCGGCAAGCAGGTGGTCTTGCTGCGTATTGCTGCTACGCGGACGCGTGCCTTTGATGGGCCTGGTTTCCACTTTGCCATTTTGTACGCTGACAAAGCGTTCCGGCGAGGCGCACAGAATCTGCGCCTGCGGCAAGTTTAGAAAGGCTGAATATGGCGCGGGGCCTAAACGGCGCAGCGCCAGATATGCGCCGAACGCGGCGCCCTCAGCCTTCACGCTGAAACGTTGTGCCAGATTGACCTGATAACAATCACCTGCCCGCAAATAACCCTGTACCGCCGCAAATGCAGCAGCATAACTATCGTGGGTAAAGTTGGAAACAACTTTTCCATGCACGCGGAAAGTATCAGCAGAGGGTGGCGGCTTGCTTTGCAAACGCAGCAATATTTGCGGTAACAACTTGGCCGTTTCGGCAAATCGCCGATGCGACACCAACCGCGCGGTATGTTGCCGATGATCCAGCACGACCGCCCAGTCGTAAATGCCGATGGCCATGCCGGGCAGTTGTCCGGCGGCTCGGGCAATGTCCGGCAAGACCATCATCCGGCGTGCCAGATCATAGCTCCAATAGCCCAGCGCACCACCGGCAAACGGCACGTCAGTTACGGGCGCGTCCCGCTCTCTCAGCTCGTTGCGCAGTATGGCAAACGGATCGCCTTGTGTTCCCGCTCCATCCAGCACCAATGTGCGATGCGGTGCAGCCGCCAGAATGTCATAGCGCGCCATCCCGCCGCTATCCAGCCACACCGCCCAAGGCAAATCGGCCAGCGCGGCGTAATAGCGCGAAGCATCAGATTGATAGGGCAGCTCAGCGCAATAAAAACTCATTGCTTAATCCCGGAGACGCGCCTGACTCCAAGTGGCCGCGGCAAAAATAGGTAGCACATTGTCGCACACGGAAAAACGGCATCGCCATAATCGTTGCCGGCACAATTGACCGATACCACAGAATTTCAGGGGGCAAAAAAGCAATCACAAACCATCCGGTTTGCAACAGAAGCAGAAGAACGCGCCAATATTGCATTGACGAAACAAAAAGGCGCACGCACCGATTAGTGCGCCCAAACCATAGCGTTGTGGCAAACCATTCCCGCCAAGACTGCCAAAACCATGACGGCACTACCTGCACCGATCTTGCCTGGTGCAGATCGTCTAGCCTAATGCGTTACCGAACAAACCGGACAACTGCTGGAACAACTAATCTACTCGTCCCGCAACAGCCGGATTACTGTAACGCAGTGTGGTTCCAGAGACGCCTACTCAAGAAAACACCTGCACCTCTTGTTGGGCATACCCAAAACCACCATATCGTGGTTTGCCACCACCGCCGCAAAACCAATCAGTTCGGCTTGCCAATCCCCTGAGTAGGAAAAGGCCATGTTGCAGCCGGACGCACGGGTGCCGGTGCTGAAGGCGCCGGTGCCGGAATTACCGGTTTTGCTGCCACAGGAGCTGCCGGCTTCTTTGCTACCGCTTTCTTGGCCACCGGCTTCTTTGCTACTGCCTTTTTGGCTGCCGGTTTTTTAGCTGCAACTTTCTTGGCTGCCGGCTTCTTTGC
>JANLID010000364.1 GCA_024654105.1 Gallionella sp.
GCTCAGGCCAGGCTCCACGGAATCCGGGAAGGGATGGCGTTGCCGGCCGTTTTCCCCGCCGACCCCAATTCTTCCCTTCACCGCCGCAGGTCACGTACAGCCTGACCAAACTCGGGAAGGAGCTAGAACCCGTGCTCGATGCTATGGCGCAAGTGGGGAAAAAACTGAGAAAAAGAATTGGCTCTTCAGCAGAATCTATGGGCGAACGCCGGTTGCGGCTCTTGCCGCCTATCTGGGCTAGTTCCGTCTCAGCGCACCCAGATCACGACCTCATCCATCGCCTGGCGGGTCTTGGCCGGCTGCGGTTTGATGCGATAGCCGAAAGCCGCCATCACCGCCAGGCCATCACTGGCCGTATTCAGCACACCCGCGTCAGCCAGCACGGACTCGGCCTCGGCCAGATCGAAACCCTCGATCGGGCAGGAATCGATTCCGATCATCGCCGCTGCCGTCATCATATTGCCCAAGGCGATATAGGCCTGCTTGCAGCCCCAATCGAACAGGGCGCGCGGGGTTTCCAGCAGCCTGAAATCGGATTCCTGAAATTTCCGGTAGAAGCTGCTTTTCTTTTGCACCGCCTCTTCCGGCAGTTTCTGCACGTCACGCATGAAGTGGCCGATGTAATCCGAGTCAAAACGCATGTCGCCCTTGCGGCACAAGATCGCCAGAAAATGACTGGCTGTGGGCAACTGCCCTTGCGCACCCCAAGTCACCGCCCGAAGTTTCTCCCGCAATGCCGGATTCTGGATCACTAGAAAGCGCCAGGGCTCGAAACCGAAGGAGCTGGGTGAAAGGCGGCCGGTTTCGAGGATGAAATTAAAATCCTGATCGCTGATTTTCTTTTCGGGGTCGAACTGCTTGCAGGCATGCCGGAACTTGAATGCTGCGAGAATTTCTTCTTTCGTAACCATATTGTCCTCCCATTGATTGAGTGTTGCGGTGGAGCAAGCCACCAAATTGAAATACCGACTCAGCAAGGAGGTCTGGATGCAGAATCCGGCCCCCAGGGGGAAGAGCATCGAATTTCACACTGTTTTATCCGGGCTACGCTTGCTACAAACCATATTCACCAACCCATTTACCTTTGACATAACCAACCCGAACCCACCTGGGCATAAAATTCCGCAATGTGGTTGTTGCAGTGCTCCTGGCTTTAGCAGTTACCTCACAGGTGTCTGGAACAATTGTTGAAATAAGCAATGCTAACTTCCCATTCACTTCGATAACATTTCTGCTTATTGACGTTTCATGGAAATATACTTGCTTTCGCGCAAAGCACGCAAACGCGAGTTCTAATTCCACTATCAGCGGCATGTCGCGTTTAGCCAACGCCCTAACAGCGCTGGCCGAGCAGAACACTTCAACTTCCTTGCCAGAGATATTGACTGTAGCACTTGATCCCTTGCCACCTGTGAATAGTGTGAGCCAGTTCATTCATCAAATCCTCTTGAGCACCCAGGCGGGACAACAGTTATGAAAACTCGCGGCCACGTGCATGCTCATGTCAATAAATATTCCCGCACCAATTCCCGCGCCCGGCGCAAGCGACTTTTCGTTGCCGTTGTCGTGAGCCGTATCTGTGCAGCCATCTCCCGGATGGTCATTCCATCGAAATCCCTCAGCAGAATAACCTCACGGTAATGGTCCGGCAGCGATTCCAGCGCGCTGATCAGATCAAGCCGTATCGTTTCGTCTGAGTGCATCACCAGCCAACTCTCCATCTTTTCTTCATCGTAAGGATCAAGGCCGAACACACGCCGCTCCAGGCGGCGGCATTCACGTTGTACAACCCTAAACAACCAGCCGGAGAATGCCGCCACGGCCCGCAGCGACCGCAAGCTGCGTGTCACGATCAGCAACGTCTCCTGCACCGCATCGTCCACGTCGCTCATCAAGCAATGCCGGTAGGCATAGCGGCGAATATCCGGCTGGCATACCTGCAACAAACGATCGAGCGCGGTGGTATCGCCCAGTCGGGCGGCTTCCAGCAACGAATGGTGTTGCTCCGAGAAGGTCATTGGCCTGTCTATTTCCGCCCTTGCTGGAGGCGTTTTTCCAACCGGCGTCCGGCCAGTGCACAAGCCGGGCAAAACCCGAATATCCCGGTCAACGCCATGCCTACACCGCCCGCCAGGATAACCCAGCCCATCACACCACCGACACTCAGAAGTGCATAAGCCGCGGCCACTGTTCCCGCGCCAATGCGCAACGACCGCTCCCACAACGGCAAATTCCTTACATAAACCATTTCATGCCCCTTTCGCACGTTATCGAGGACGCCCTCAGTAGCTAATGAGGTAAGAAAACACGGTTTGGATTCGCGGCGTCAAAAATAATACGGCTAACTACAATTCGACCGCCCAAATGTAGCGTTGTAACACGGCATTTCGGCTGTAATAAAACCCGATGTGAATAAAATCATGCGCAAATAGGCAACCACGCGTAAGCCCCGCCGGTGGTAACCGAACCGTTACTTCACGATGAAATGCTCGCGGTAATACCGCAATTCATCGATCGACTCGATAATATCGTCCAGCGCCTTGTGGGTGTTTT
>JANLID010000375.1 GCA_024654105.1 Gallionella sp.
GGACAGCATAGAGCGTATCGAAGTGGTGCGCGGCAATGTCAGCAGTCTGTATGGCTCAGAAGCCATCGGCGGCGTGATTCAGTTGTTCACCAAGCGCGGGCACGGCGTCCCGGCAATGAATGCAAGCGCCGGCATGGGCAGCCATGGATTGCAACGTCTGGCGGCAGGATTTTCGGGCGAGGTAAACGACACTTCATTCAGCATCAATGCCGGCGGGGTCAGGACCAACGGTGTGTCGGCCATCAACCCGATATTGGCACCGGCTGCCAACCCGGGTAACGATGGATATGACAACACCACCGTCAACGCGCAAATTCGGCATGCTGTTAACGCAGAAAATCTGTTGTCGGCCACATTGTTCGGCACGCGCGGCGACAGCCAGTATGACAGCGCATTCGGCTTGCCAACGGACCGCAACAATCTGGTGACCAGCCTTGATAAGCTGTCACTGGCTTCGGATAACCAGCTCAATGATATGTGGCACAGCCAGGTGCGTTTGGCACAAGGCACCGACAATAACCACGCCTACACGAATGGTGTGCAGCAATATTACTTCAAGACCCGCAGCAACCAGTTCGCATGGCAAAACGAATTAAAAATCGCCGAAGCGCAACGCCTCAATGTGGCGCTTGAACATCTTGGCCAGGCAGTATCGTCAGATACGCTTTACACGCAAACCAACCGGAATGTGAACAGCCTGCTGGGCGGGTATATGGCGAATTATGGCGCGCAACAAGTACAGCTTAATTTGCGCCAGGACCGCTACTCCGATTTCGGCACGGTGAACACCGGTTTGCTCGGATATGGCTGGCAGTTTTCTGACGCATGGCGTGCAACTGCCAGTATCGGCAATGCCTTCAAGGCGCCGGCTTTTCTGGACATGTATGCGCCGGCGGCATGGGGTGGCAATCCGAATCTGCGTCCGGAACGCGCGCAGAACAAGGAAATCGCCTTGCATTATGCGGCGGATGGACAGCGCGTGGATGCTGTGTATTTTGACAATCGCATCCGCGATCTCATTGCTTACCAGTTCCCCTTGACGGTCAACATCAACCAGGCTCGCATAAACGGTTGGGAACTGGGCTATGCAGGCGAGTTTGGCGACACCCGTGTCAAGGCCAATCTGACCCTGCAGAATCCGCGCGATGCCGCCACCGGCACGCTACTGACGCGACGCGCCAAGGAGCACGCCAGCATTGCGGCATCGCGCAGCATTGCGGCATGGGAAATGGGCGTGGAACTGCAACATAGCGGTGCCCGGCAGGATGTTGGAATCAGCACATTCCTGCCTGTCACGTTGCCCGGCTATCAGGTGCTTAATCTGAATGCCCGACACCAGGTGGATAAAGATATCGCCATCTCGGTGCGGATCGACAACCTGTTTGACCGCGATTACATGCTGGTGCATGGCTACAACACTTCGGGGCGCACCCTGTTTGCCGGGCTGAGTTATCAGCAGTAATGACGCAAAGGCGGCCTGGCTTTATTGGCAGCACGGCCGCCTGCGCTTTTTCTCTGGCTTCATATACCGTTGCCGCTATAAAATAAGCGCTGAATTCAGGAGATATCAATGAATAACACCCAAATCAAAACCATTGCAATTTTTGCAACGCTGGCCGCGCTGATGGCAGCGACGCGCGACCACCACTTCGGCTCCGCCTTGCACTTGCCGGATGCTTCGCTGGCGATATTCTTGCTGGCCGGGTTCTACCTGCCGCGCTGGGCATTCCCGGTGATGCTGATTGAGGCGGGGCTGGCAGATTATCTCGCGATCAATTATGGCGGAGTGAGCGGCTGGTGTTTCTCGCCCGCCTACTGGTTCCTGATCCCGACTTATTTCGTGTTGTGGTTCGGCGGCCGTTTCTACGCAAGACGTTATCAGTTTTCGCTGTGCAGCTTGATTGAATTTGCCGGGATTGCTTTTGCAGCGACCACCATGGCGTTCCTGATTTCCAACATCAGCTTCTACCTGTTCGCCGGTTATTTCGCCGATGTCAGCATGGCGAAATATGCCGTGCAGCTTGCCGGGTATTTCCCGCAATACCTGCAAGGCGCATTCCTGTATCTGATTCCGGCAACCTTGCTGCATATCGTCGCGGTGCATATTTCAAACCGTGCCGCGCAACAGGCGTAACCTGCGACGCGTGTTGCGCGTACCGCAACCATGACCAGCCAACAGCTCTATTACCGCCTGCTTGGCTACGTCAAGCCATATTGGCGCGCCTTCGCCGTTTCCCTGCTCGGCATGATGGTGGTCGCGGCCACCGAGCCGCTGGTGCCCGCGCTGATGAAGCCGTTGCTGGACGGAACCTTCGTGCACAAGGACCAGGCGATGATGCGCCTGGTGCCGGCGATCATCATCCTGATCTTCCTGGTGCGCGGCCTGGCGACCTTCGTCGGTACCTATGCGATCAACTGGGTAGGCAACAAGCTGGTGATGGATTTGCGCGACGCGATGTTCCGCAAACTGCTCGCCTTGCCGACGCATTATTACGACGACCATGCCAGCGGCGCGCTGATTTCCAAGCTGACTTTCGATGTCACCCAGGTGACCAATGCGGCGACTACGGTGGTGACGATTGCGGTGCGCGACAGCATCGTTATCGTTGGGCTGCTCGGCTGGCTGTTCTACCTCAACTGGAAATTGACGCTGCTGACTTTGCTGATGGCGCCCGTCATCGCCTACATTATCCGTGTCATCAGCAAGCGCATGCGTACCAGCAGCCGCGATGCGCAGCGCGCGATGGGCGACATCACGCAGGTAATCGAGGAAAGCGTATCCGCGCACAAAGTGGTCAAACTGTTCGGCGGGCAGCAGTACGAGAGCAACCGTTTCAGTGAGCAGGCCAACTGGGTGCGCCGCTACGCAATGAAGCAAGCTGCCGCGGCGGCGGCGAACGTGCCCATCGTGCAGATGGTTGCGGCAATCGCGCTGGCGGTCATCGTCTATCTCGTCACGCTGCAATCGCAGGCCGACGAAACCACGGTGGGCGGCTTTGTCTCGTTCATCATGGCGATGCTGATGCTGACCGCGCCGCTCAAGCGGTTGACCGGGGTCAGCGAATACCTGCAGCGCGGCCTGGCGGCGGCGGAGAGCGTGTTCGCCCTGCTCGATACCGAAGGCGAGACGGATAGCGGCACGAAGACGATAGGCCGGGTGCGCGGCGAGTTGCAATTCGACCACGTGCAATTTGCCTATGGGACGGACGGGCGCCATGCGCTGCAAAACATCACGCTGCATATCCGCGCCGGGGAAAATGTTGCGCTGGTCGGCGCGTCGGGCAGCGGCAAGACCACGCTGGCCAATCTGGTGCCGCGCTTCTACACGCCGACCGGCGGCGTGATCCTGCTCGACGGACACAACCTTGCCAGCCTTACTTTAGCCAGCTTGCGCGCCAACATCGCACTGGTGAGCCAAGAGGTGGTGCTGTTCAACGATACCGTTGCGGCCAACATCGCCTACGGGCAGATGCGTGAAGTGCCGGAGGCGGAAATCATCGCCGCCGCGCAGGCTGCGCACGCGATGGAATTCATCAGCGAATGGCCGGAAGGACTGAACACGCTGGTCGGCGAGCGCGGCGTGAAACTGTCCGGCGGGCAGCGCCAGCGCATCGCCATCGCCCGCGCCATCCTCAAGGACGCACCGATCCTGATCCTCGACGAGGCGACTTCTGCGCTGGACAGCGAATCCGAACGCCACGTGCAGGCCGCGCTGGAAACCCTGATGCGGGGGCGCACCACATTGGTTATCGCGCACCGCCTGTCCACCATCGAAAAAGCCGACCGGATTGTGGTGCTGCAAAAAGGTGAGATCGCCGAGATTGGCACGCACCGCGAGTTGCTGGCCAAGGACGGCGTGTACGCGCAGTTGCACCGCATCCAGTTTGCGATAACCGCTGCGGTGAGTTGATGCACCGCGGGGTATAGCTTCCCTCACGCTTTGGATAATTGCCGCACTTTTGGTTATGGTCGGCATCGCCAGTCTTGTGATGCCAGGCATTCCCGACACCGCCGCTGTATTTTGTCCGGATTGCGCGGCTGAGCGGGAAAACCACTGACCTATGAGAAAGGCCAACCGGATTCGTTCTGCAAAATATCCGAAAAGCCGCACAGCTGCGTGGCTTTAATTTGACGCCAGCGTGGTCGCCATTCAGGTCAGCTTCAGCCCCTCCGTACCACTCATCACATCCCGATCACCGCTCAACTTGCTTTCCAGCTTGATGCGCAAGCGCACATCATTGACCGAATCGGCGTTCTTCAAAGTATCCTCATATGAAATTTGACCGTCTTCATATAGCTTGAACAAAGCGCCATCAAAGGTTTCCATGCCCAGCTCGCGCGACTTGGACATGATTTCCTTGATGGCATTCACTTCGCCCTTGAATATCATGTCGGCAATCAGCGGCGAATTGAGCATGATTTCGATCGCGGCGACGCGTCCGGCGCCATTCTTCTTCGGGATCAAGCGTTGTGAAATGAGCGCCTTGATGTTCAGCGACAAGTCCATCAGCAGTTGCTCACGGCGATCTTCCGGGAAGAAGTTAATGATGCGATCCAGCGCCTGATTGGCGCTGTTGGCATGCAGCGTGGCCATGCACAAGTGGCCGGTTTCGGCAAAGGCCACGGCATATTCCATGGTCTCCCGGTCGCGGATTTCGCCGATCAGGATCACGTCCGGCGCCTGGCGCAGGGTATTCTTCAGCGCGTTGTGCCAGCTTTCGGTATCCACGCCGACTTCGCGGTGGGTGATGATGCAGTTGATGTGCTCATGCACGAATTCCACGGGGTCTTCAATGGTAATGATGTGCCCGTAGCTGTTTTTGTTGCGATGCCCGAGCATCGCCGCCAGCGTGGTGGATTTGCCCGAACCGGTGCCGCCGACCAGAATCACCAGACCGCGCTTGGTCATCACGATATCTTTCAGCACCGGCGGCATGCCCAACGCATCGAGATCAGGAATCTTGGTGGTGATGGTGCGCAGCACCATGCCGACGCGCTGTTGTTGCATGAATACGTTTACGCGAAACCGCCCAATGCCGGGCGGGCTGATCGCAAAGTTGCATTCGTGAGTGGCTTCAAATTCGGCAGCCTGCCGGTCATTCATGATGCTGCGCGCCAACTCCTGTGTGTGCTGCGGCGTCAGGGACTGATTGGAAACCGGCGTCATTTTGCCGTCCACCTTGAACGCCGGCGGGAAGCCGGTTGTGATGAACAAATCGGACGCATTCTTGCTGATCATGCCGCGCAACAGGTTGTGGATCAGCTCGGTGGCCTGGTCTCTTTCCATGAAAAACTCCTACGCCGGACAAGCCGGAACAAAAAGTGGGAAGCCGGGGGCACGGCGTGCCGTGCCACTACGATTAGCCATGGAACAAATCCTTGTTCATTGCCTTGCTGCGTGCTTCCGCAGGGCTGACCGCACCACTTTTCACCAGAGTAGTCAGGCATTGATCGAGCGTCTGCATCCCGAGGTTCTGGCCGGTTTGAATAGCCGAGTACATTTGCGGCACTTTGGCCTCGCGGATCAGGTTGCGGATGGCCGGGGTGCAAATCATGATTTCGTGCGCGGCGACTCGCCCCGAACCGTCCTTGGTCTTGAGCAGCGCCTGGGAAATTACCGCACGCAGCGACTCGGACAACATCGCGCGCACCATTTCCTTTTCGTCGGCGGGAAACACGTCGATGATACGGTCGATGGTTTTGGCCGCCGAACTGGTATGCAGTGTGCCAAACACCAGGTGGCCGGTTTCCGCCGCAGTCATCGCCAAGCGGATGGTTTCCAGATCGCGCATTTCACCGACCAGAATGATGTCCGGGTCTTCGCGCAAAGCCGAGCGCAATGCATTCTGGAAAGACAGCGTGTCCCGCCCGACTTCACGCTGATTGATCAGGCATTTTTTGCTTTCATGCACAAATTCGATCGGATCCTCCACCGTCAGGATGTGGCCCATTTCGTGCTCGTTGCGATGGTTGATCATCGCCGCCAGCGTGGTGGACTTGCCGGAACCGGTCGGCCCGGTGACCAGCACCATGCCGCGCGGATAATCCGAGATGGTCTCGAAACTCTTCGGGCACTTCAGTTCTTCCAGCGACATTATTTTGGACGGAATGGTACGCATCACCGCGGCCGCGCCGCGATTCTGGATAAACGCATTCACGCGAAAACGCGCCAGGTTTGGCACCTCAAAGGAAAAATCGACCTCCTTGTTCTCCTCGTAAAATTTGCGCTGCTGGTCGTTCATGATGTCATACACCAGCGCATGCACTTCCTTGTGCTCCATCGCGGGCAGATTGATGCGGCGCATGTCGCCATGCACGCGGATCATCGGCGGCAGGCCGGCGGAGAGATGCAAGTCGGAGGCTTTATTCTTGACGCCGAATGCAAGCAGTTCAGTGATATCCATTATAATCTTCCCTGTTTGGCCGGTTTCAGACCGGTTTGATTAAGAAGCAGTCTAAAAATTGCTGCGGAGGGCGTCTGCGGCGTTGCGCGGTACTCGAAATCCTCATGTACTTTAAGTACATTCCGGTTTCTGCGTTCCGTGCGCCTTGCATCCATCCCTCCCCGCGAATTTTTAAACGGCTTCTAAACGGCTGCAAGCCGCGTAAAAAGGACAGTCAGCGCACGGGATTATGACAACAATCACTTCCAACTTGCAAGCCGTGCGTGACGCGATAGCGACAGCGGCCACCGAAGCAGGCCGCTCCCCGGACGATGTCAGCCTGCTGGCGGTCAGCAAGACCTTCACGCCCGATGCGATACGCGAGGCCTATCAGGCCGGACAAACCTGTTTCGCCGAAAGCTATGTGCAGGAGGCACTGAACAAAATTGCCGCGCTGGGTGATTTGCCGATCGAGTGGCACTTTATCGGGCCGATTCAAAGCAACAAGACGCGCGCCATTGCGGAGCACTTCGCCCGGGTGCACAGCGTGGACCGGCTGAAAATCGCCGAGCGATTATCCGCACAACGCCCCGCCCATTTGCCTCCGTTGCAGGTATGCTTGCAGGTGAACATCAGCGGGGAGGCCAGCAAAAGCGGCATGCCGCCTGACGAAGTAGCGCAACTGGCAATGAAAGTTGCGCAATTGCCGCACCTCAATCTGCGCGGGCTGATGACGGTTCCGGCGCCGAGCGACGATGTGGCCGCACAGCGTGCCGCATTCGCGCAGTTGCGCGAATTGCGTGATCAGCTCGACCGGCAGGGCTTGCGGCTCGATACCTTGTCGATGGGCATGTCGCATGACTTTCCCGCCGCCATCGCCGAGGGCGCGACCATGGTGCGCATCGGCTCGGCGATTTTCGGTGCAAGGGATTATCCGCAGGATGGATTATCAAATAATCCGTAGGGTGGGCTG
>JANLID010000383.1 GCA_024654105.1 Gallionella sp.
TTGTCGATGACGAACACGATGACATGGTCTTCCGCCTCGATCAGCGTGTCGTGATGCCCCATAATGACCTGGTCGCCGCGCACGATCGCGCCGATGGTCGCGCCCTTGGGCAGGTCGATCTCGGCGATGCGCCGCCCCACCACGCGCGAGGATTGCCGGTCGCCGTGCGCAATCACTTCCAGCGCTTCTGCGGCGCCGCGCCGCAGCGAGTGCACCGCCGCCACGTCGCCTTGCCGCACATATGCGAGCAGCGAGCCGATGGTGACATGCGCCGGCGACAACGCGATATCGATCTTGCCGCCCTGCAGCAGATCCACGTAGGCGCTGCGGTTGATCAGCGCGATCACCTTGCGCGCGCCGCCCTGCTTGGCGAGCAGCGAGGACATGATATTGTTCTCGTCGTCGTTGGTCAGCGCGCAGAACACATCAACCTCGCCGATGTGCTCCTGCTGCATCAATTTCTCGTCGGTGCCGTCGCCGTTCAGCACCAGCGTATTCTTCAGTTCGCCCGCCAGTTTCTCGCAGGATTTCTTGTTGTGCTCGATCAGCTTGACCTGGTAGTCTTTTTCCAGCGTCATGGCCAGGCGCCGGCCGATGTTGCCGCCGCCGACAATCATCACGCGCCGCACCGGCTTGTCCATGCGGCGCATTTCGCTGAGCACGCTGCGTATATTGCCGGTCGCGGCGATGAAGAAAATTTCGTCGCCGTCCTCGATCACGGTATTGCCTTCGGGAATCAGCGGCCCATCCTTGCGGAAAATCGCCGCGACGCGTGCATCCACCTGCGGCATGTGGCTGCGCAGGAAGCTCAGCGGCTTGCCTACCAGCGGCCCGCCCTCGAAGGCGCGCACCGCCACCAGCAACGCCTTGCCGTCGGCGAATTCCAGCACTTGCAACGCCTCGGGAAACTCGATCAGCTTGACGATGTATTCGGTGAGTATCTGCTCCGGACAGATCGAGAAATCCACGCAGAAATTATCCGTGCTGAATATCTCCTTGCGCTTCAGGTAATCGGTGGCGCGGATCCGGGCGATGCGCGTCGGCGTGTTGTAGAGCGTAGCCGCCAGCTTGCAGGCCACCAGGTTGACTTCGTCGCTTTGCGTGACCGCCAGCAACATATCGGCGTCGGCGATGCCTGCCTGTTCCAGTACCGAAGGGTGCGCCGCGTTGCCGGTCAGGGTGCGCAAGTCCAGCCGGTCCTGCAATTGGCGCAGCTTGTCACCATCGTAATCGACGACAGTGATGTCGTTTGCCTCGCCCACCAGGCTTTCCGCCACCGTGGAGCCGACCTGTCCTGCACCGAGTATCAATATTTTCACGGCGTCTCCCGGTTTATTGCTGTGCGCGTATCCGGCTCTTCCATTTGCCGCTCATGCTGCGCCTCGCCATTTTATCGAACAGCCCATGCCGGCGATCTGCTCGCGCGGCCCCCGCCCGGTTTGCGCCACCTGCTTCATGGCATTGAACAGGTCGCGCGGCGCATCGGCGACCGCTTCCTTGCGCGACGCGTCCAGCCGGCCGCGGTATTGCAGTTCCAGATTGGCGTTGAAACCGAAAAAATCCGGCGTGCAGACCGCTCCGTAATCCTTTGCGACCTGCTGGGTCTCATCCCACACATAAGGGAAAGGGTAGTTGTATTGTCGCGCCACCAGCTTCATGTTGTCGAACGAGTCCTCGGCATATTCGGCGGAATCGTTGGACATGATGGCAATGCTGTTGATGCCGTGCAGTTGCAGTTCGCGCGTGTCGCGCACGACACGGTCGCGGATAGACTTCACATAGGGACAGTGGTTGCAGATGAACATCACCAGCAGACCGTTGCTGCCGCGCGCGCCGGCGAGGTTATAACGACCGCCGTCCACGCCGGGCAGATCGAAATCGCGAGCCTTCCAGCCGAAATCGCACAAGGGCGGCTGCAAACTTACCATGACAAACTCCTGACAACATTATTTCGAGCCGTTATATTATCACGCACGCTTTGCCAACCGCCTGATTCAATTACGGTGAAAACCTGATGCCGCGCTTCTACTGCCCCCCGCCGCTGCCGCTCGGCGGCTTATTTGACCTGCCGCCGGAAGCGGCACACCATGCCGCGCGTGTGCTGCGGTTGCGCGAGGGAAACCGCGTGGAAATGTTCGACGGCCTGGGCAATGAATGCCACGGGGTCATTGCCGGGCTCGGCGGCAAGCGCGTGGTCGTCGGCGACATTACCGCCAGCAGCGTCAACCGCGAATCGCCGCTGCAAATCGTACTGGCGCAAGCCCTGTCGAGCAGCGAAAAAATGGACTGGGTAATCCAGAAAGCCACGGAATTGGGCGTCGCAGAAATCCAGCCACTCGACACAGAACGCAGCGTGGCCAGGCTGTCCGCCGAGCGCGCCGCAAAACGGATCGAACACTGGCGGCAGGTCACCATCTCCGCCTGCGAACAATGCGGGCGCAATGTGCTGCCAGAAATACATGCGCCACTGGACATCATGGCATGGCTGCAACAGATGAATGCGCTATCCGACACAAAACTCATTTTGCTGCCGCTGGGTGCGGCTTCGCTGCATAGCCTGGAAAAACCAAAAGGCGGTGCGGTATTGCTGATCGGCGCGGAGGGCGGCTTTACCCAAGCGGAAAGCGATGCCGCATTGCATTGTGGATTTAGCCCAATACGGCTGGGCGCGCGCGTGCTGCGCACCGAAACTGCCGCAGTTGCAGGGCTTGCCGCGCTACAAACACTGTGGGGAGACTTTTCGTAGGGGTACGGCGCGCCGTGCCGGTGCCGGAACAAATGTTTCTTGTGCCCCTACACAACCCGGGCACATCGCCGGGCAGTTGCTAGATGAAGCATAGCCGTGCAAGATAGCGCCATTCCACGATGGAGATTCCATAATGCCTGCCACCACTGCCCCTGCTGACTTCGTTACCTGGTTCCGTTCCGTCGCGCCTTACATCAACGCATTCCGCGGCAAGACTTTTGTCATTGCCTTTGGCGGTGAGGTGGTTGCCGACGGAAAATTTGTCGAACTGACACATGACTTCAACCTGCTTGCGGCGCTCGGCATCCGGCTGGTGCTGGTGCATGGCGCGCGCCCGCAGATCGAGCAGCATCTGGCACACAACAACCTCGGCGACACTTATCATCACGGCATCCGCCTCACCGATGCCGAAACCATGCGCTGCGTAAAGGAAGCGGTTGGCAGGGTGCGCGTGGAAATCGAAGCGCTGCTGTCGATGGGGCTGGCGAATTCGCCGATGGCGAATGCCGATATCCGCGTGGCAGGCGGCAACTTCATCACCGCGCAACCTATCGGCGTGGTCAACGGCATGGACCTGATGCACACCGGCAGTGTGCGCAAAGTAGATGTTGCCGCGCTGAATGATCGCATGGATTTTGGCGAGGTAGTGCTGCTCTCGCCGCTCGGCTATTCGCCCACCGGCGAGGTATTCAATGTCACGCTGGAAGATATTGCCACCGCCACCGCCATTGCGCTGGATGCCGACAAGCTGGTGTTCCTGATGGATACCGACGGCGTGCAGGACAAGAAGGGCAAGCTGCTCAAGGAACTCACTGTAGCCGCGGCGCAGGCGGTATTGTCCGGCAAACGCAAGCTGCCGGATGATGTGCTGTTGTTCCTGCCTTGCGCGATACGCGCCTGCGAAGCCGGCGTGGCGCGCACCCACCTGATCAGCCGCCACACCGACGGCGCGGTGTTGCAGGAGCTGTTCAGCGATGACGGCATCGGCACGATGCTGGTGGAAAGCACACTCAACACCCTGCGCCCCGCCACGATTGAAGATGTCGGCGGCATCCTGCATTTGTTGCGTCCGTTGGAAACCGCAGGAATTTTGGTGCGGCGCAACCGCGAATTGCTGGAACGCGAAATTG
>JANLID010000385.1 GCA_024654105.1 Gallionella sp.
AGTCCAACTGCCGACATATTTGGTTTCCAGATAGACGACAAATGCAGCAGCTACGTAACTAACCGCCTGCATGACGATGGAATCATCCCTTCCGCGTAAAAACATATATACCAGAAATAACGGGGCAAGCACGGCAGATACAATACCGATGTCACGCGGGACATCGTTAGCCAAGACGCTGACAATGACAAACAGCAACGGTATCGACACGGTCACAAGAGTGATCGGAAATGTCTCGAATAGCTTGTGATTTTTTACCGCCTGGATGACCGCCGTTAATTTTGAGTCATTTTTCGAATTGTGCGCCCGCCATCGTCCGCGTTCCGCGGCTATCAAAAATCCGAATACGGCGGCACTGGCGACTGCATAAACAGCCAGTATCAGCAGGTCCGGCTCATAGGGGAACATTATCGCGCAAGCGACCAGCACGATCTGGACCGAATATATAATCACAACCGCCTCGTAGTGGTCGAAACCCAGCTGCAGCAATCGGTGATGAATATGATTTTTCGATGCACGGAACCAGTTCATGCCGTGATAGATGCGTTGTGCAAACACGGCCAGAATATCGATAATCGGCAGCCCGAGGATCAAGGCCGGGAGCGCAGGACTGAGCGCGGGATTGATCTTCTCCATCAAGTACACGGTCAGAAAACCCGAAGTAAAGCCCAGGAATTGACTGCCTCCGTCCCCCATGAAAACTCTCGCGGGGTACGTGTTATATCGCAGGAAACCAAAAACGCCTCCTATCGTCGCCAGGGCGATGAGTATGGTTATATTTCGTGCCGCACCCTCATCAACCAGGTATGCCAAGTAAGCAATGGCGCTCAAGCACAGCAACGACATCCCGCCCGCCAAGCCATCCAGCCCGTCAGAATGGTTCAGTGCATTGATCACACCAACCATGGCAAACACCGTGAATGGCTTGCCGATAGTTGCGTCAAGCTCGGCGTCTAAAAAGGGCAGGTGCGTAACATAAAGATCGCCGTAGTAGACAACGACGATTACGGCGAGGAACTGGCCGACAAATTTGACATAGTGCCCCAGCTCGCAAGCATCATCCCAGGCACCGAATGCCAGCAGCACCAGCGAACCGAACAAATAGGCATACAGCAGATCGTTCATGGGCAACCAAAGCGCGATCGGCACCAGCGCCCCCAGCACGATACCTATTCCGCCGGTGCGCGCGATGGGAACCGCGTGAACCTTGCGCGGATCAGGCTGGTCCACCATCCCCATTCGGGGGGCCAGCCGGATCATCACGGGGATGATCGCCATGCTGATAACCAACGCCGTTAACAGCGCAAACAGAAAACTCAAGAAACTCTCCCATGAATCATGTTTGGGGATCCGCCAAATGCACGGAGGCCATTACACATACAGCGGCAATATCTAAAAATCTCTGTTGAAAATTGAACGGGCAACCGTGAAGCAGCGTACCTGCCGGCAGCCGGTCTGACCACCATGTATGAAAAGATATTTGGGTCTGCCCTGAATGGCGCTTACTTAAGCACCTTTGACCGAGAATACGGCAACCAGGCAGCATACGGTGCAACCAGTAGCCCGCATGAAGCGCCAGCGAAATGCGGG
Organism: Gallionella sp.; assembly: GCA_024654105.1. Classification (GTDB taxonomy): domain Bacteria; phylum Pseudomonadota; class Gammaproteobacteria; order Burkholderiales; family Gallionellaceae; genus Gallionella. The sequence goes on from JANLID010000385.1 coordinate 1,591, forward strand.
GAAAACGACCGGCAACGCCATCTATTCCCGGATTCCGCTGCGCTCCATCCGGGCTACATGCTGGGGTTGTCACGGGGTCGGCGCTAAGTAAGTGCATTTGGGTCTGCCCTGAGTATTGCCGCGCCACGGTATGTGCGCAAGCCGCACGGTTAAGGCCGGACCGCCAAGATTCGCACCGTGATCTTCCTGCTCGCCGACAAACTCGACTTCTCGAGACTCAACCCGCATGCAAGGTATCCACCCACTTGAAATTCAACGGAGCCCCCGAAAAAATTCGGGCCACCTGGATCCGGCGACCCCCTGAATCAATCTGCGACTAAACGCACGATCACCTCGGTTGTTGGTTATTGGAAAAAGGCGGTTTATACAACCCCAGCCGTTGCTTGATCAACAGATAAAAGAACGGCAAATCGCGAACCAGGTAACGCCGCCACATCCTGCCCGGTTCCTTAACCAGGCGATAAAGCCATTCCAGTCCACAACGGCTCATCCACCGAGGCGCACGGCTTACTGTCCCCGCCTCAAAATCAAGGGTGGCACCCAACGCCATGAAGGTGTGGATGCCCGGCATGCGCTCACGGTATTTTGCAATCCAGATCTCCTGCTTCGGCGCGCCCAACCCCACGACCAGCACGTTAGCGCCGGAATCGTTGATCATGCCGATGGCCTCTTCGCACTCCACCGCGTTTGCGGCGAAGCTCATGGAAGGGGAATGGGCGCCTGTCACGATTTCACGGCCAGCCTTTGCGTTGACATTGCGCGCGGCCCGCTGTGCTACTCCGGGTCTTCCCCCCAGCAGGAATATGCGAATGTTTGGATTATTCTTGTGGAAGTCGTAATACGCTGGGAAAAAATCGGAGCCGGACAACTTTTCCTTGACGGGGTGGCCAAGAAATTTGGCGGCCCAATACACGATCTGGCTGTCTACCGTCACAAAATCGGCCTGTCGATAGGCATCAAAAAAATCACGGTTTTTCTGCAATTGAATCAAGTGGTCGACGTTCGGCGTGACTAGGAAACCGCTAGTAAACGACCGCAGCAATTCATTCACGGAGATATTATCTACTTCTATGTTTAAAATCTTAACGCGGTTCTTCATGGAATGCCAGGGCCGAGCCTCCCTCGGTATTGAGCTTTTGACAGGCCCTCTCGGCCAACTCCTCAGGGACACCGAAAAAGCACATC
>JANLID010000390.1 GCA_024654105.1 Gallionella sp.
CCAATATAGGCACGTAACTGGCTGTGGCTTCCCGTATCCTATGCGAAAACAGCGTGATATTTATACATCCTCTCTGGATGCGCTGGCGTCAGTGAGCAAGCAACTCAGCCTGTACGAAAACCAGCGCGGCATGGATTCAGAGACATTTTTCGACCGCTATCAGAAGGGCTTGGTCGGCGATGAGGCCGAGTCAGTAGAGTGGGCAAACGCTTATCAGCATTATGTTGCGCTACAGTTTCCTTTTGATTTGCAATTTCATTGCACCAAACTTGCTTCATCAAGGCAATATGGAAAGCATGGAATTCAAACCGAGCGATCATGCAGAGAAGCGACTCCGACAACGGAAGATAAAACCGGAATGGATCATAGCTGTCATTGAGAATCCAGAGGAGAATTACAAATGATCGAATTCCACTATGGTGCATGGAATGCACCCTACCAACGGGCATTGCGCCAATCCGATGCAAATATCCGGTGCAATGCGCTACGCTTATTGCACCTTACACGCTAAAATGCGACCTGAAATTTATAGCTCATTAAAAAGGTCGTAACTTATATGCATCCCATGCTCAACATCGCGGTGAAAGCCGCGCGTCGCGCCGGCAATCTGATCCACCGCTCCGCCGACAAGGTCGACCACCTCACCATCACCAAAAAATCCCACGCGGATTTCGTCAGCGAAGTGGACCGCGCCGCCGAGCAGACCATCATCCAGACCCTGCTGGATGCTTATCCGACCCATGCAATTCTAGCAGAAGAGAGCGGCAACCAAGGTGAGTCGGAGTTCCTGTGGATCATCGACCCGCTGGATGGCACGACCAATTTTTTGCACGGTCTTCCGCAGTTCGCCGTGTCCATCGCCTTGCAGCACAGAGGCATCATCACCCAGGCGGTGGTGTACGACCCGGTCAAAAATGAATTGTTCACCGCCACGCGCGGGCGCGGTGCGTTCCTCAACGACAAACGCCTGCGCGTCACCAAACGCCTGCACTTGGCCGACAGCCTGATCGGCACCGGCTTCCCCTACACCCGGTTCGAGCATATCGATGCCTATCTGGCGATCTTCCGCGAACTGATGCAAAAGACTGCCGGCCTGCGCCGCCCCGGCTCCGCCGCGCTGGATCTGGCCTGGGTGGCAGCGGGCCGCTATGACGGCTTCTTCGAGACCGGGCTCAAGCCGTGGGATATCGCCGCAGGCTGTTTGTTGATCACCGAAGCGGGCGGCATGGTCAGCGACCTGCACGGCTCGGACACCTACCTCAAGACCGGCCATCTCTGTGTCGGCAATCCCGACATCCATCCTCAATTGCTGAAAATCATCGCGCCACATCTCACGGATGAGCTGAAAAAGTAAGGGTTGCCATGTCCGAAACAACCAACGGCAATGCGCCGCATGTGACCGGTAATCACACCCCGATGATGCGCCAGTATCTGGCGATCAAGGCACAGCATTCGGACATGCTGCTGTTCTACCGCATGGGGGATTTCTACGAGTTGTTTCATGACGATGCGGTACGCGCCGCCAAGCTGCTCGACATCACATTAACCCAGCGCGGCGCGTCCAACGGCCAGCCGATCAAGATGGCGGGCGTGCCGTATCACGCAGTCGAGCAATATCTGGCGCGCTTGGTCAAGCTCGGCGAATCGGTGGCGATCTGCGAACAGATCGGCGACCCCGCTACCAGCAAAGGCCCCGTCGAGCGCAAGGTGGTGCGCATCGTCACGCCCGGCACCGTCACCGACTCCGCCTTGCTGGAAGAGAAGCGCGATTGCCTGCTGCTCGCTATCTCCTCCCATGGCAAGGGGAGGCCGGGAGGGGTTGGTCTGGCGTGGTTGAATCTGGCCTCCGGCCAATTTTTTGTGTGCGAGACCGCTGCCGACAACCTGCCCGCCGAACTGGAACGCCTGCAACCCTCGGAAATCCTGCACGCCGAAAACACCGGCCTGCAAGCCAGTATCCATGCGGCTTTCAAGGCGTTACCCGACTGGCACTTCGATCTGGAAACGGCGCGGCGCGCGCTGTGCCAACAGTTCGCCACGCTCGACCTGGCCGGATTCGGCTGCGACGATTTCACTGTGGGGCTGGAAGCGGCGGGTGCGCTGCTCGGTTACGCCAAACTCACCCAAGGCCAAGCCATCAGCCATATCCGCAGCGTGCAGGTATACAGCGCAGACTGCTTTGTACGCATGGATGCCGCGACGCGGCGCAATCTGGAGATCACCCAGACGCTGCGCGGCGAACCCGCCCCCACCCTGCTGTCGCTGCTCGACACCTGCGCCACCAACATGGGCAGCCGCCTGCTGCACCACTGGCTGCATCACCCGTTGCGCGACCGTGCGGTGTTGGGTGCAAGGTTGCTTGCTGTTGAACAACTGAGCAACATGCACCACAAAGTTCACGACCACCTCAAACCCTGCGTCGACGTGGAGCGCATCGCCGCGCGCATCGCATTGCGCAGCGCGCGCCCACGCGACCTGTCCGGCCTGCGCGATACGCTGCTCACCTTGCCGCAACTGCACGCCGCGCTGGTCGCATGCGATGCACCGCTGATCCGGACTCTGAGCGACGCACTCCACCTGCCCGTTCGTCCTGAGCCCCGCCAAACCGTTCGTCCTGAGATTGTCGAAGGATCGTCGCGCAGCGACGGCGAACCCGAAAACATACAGGCTTCGACAGGCTCAGCCCGAACGGAAGGTAATGAACTCGTCACTATTTTGCAGCGCTCCCTGTGTGCCGAACCCTCCAGCATCCTGCGCGAAGGCGGCGTGATCGCCGACGGCTTCGATGCCGAGCTGGACGAACTGCGCGGCATCCAGACCCACTGCGGCGATTTTCTGCTGGCGCTGGAAGCACGCGAACGGGCGCGCAGCGGCATCGCCACGCTGAAGGTGGAATACAACCGCGTGCATGGTTTCTACATCGAGGTGACGCACGCGCAAAGCGCCAACGTGCCGGACGATTACCGCCGACGCCAGACGCTGAAGAATGCCGAGCGCTACATCACGCCGGAACTGAAAGCCTTCGAGGATAAGGCACTGTCCGCCAACGAGCGCGCTTTGGCGCGCGAAAAATTCCTCTACGAACGGCTGCTCGACCAGTTGGCCCCTTTCGTTCCGCAACTGCAACGTATCGCCGCCGCGATCGCCGAACTCGACGTGCTCGCAACTTTTGCAGAAAGGGCTGCCTCGCTGAACTTCAGCGCGCCGCAATTCTCCGACGAGATGCAGATCAATATTACGCAAGGCCGCCATCCGGTGGTGGAAGCGCAAGCCGAGGAAAAGGATCAAGACCGATTCACACCGAACGACACCACGCTCAACGAGGCGCGCCGCATGCTGCTGATCACCGGCCCGAACATGGGCGGCAAGTCCACCTACATGCGCCAGGTCGCCATCATCGCGCTGCTCGCGCATGTCGGCTGCTTCGTCCCCGCGCAGCAAGCCGAGCTCGGCGAATTCGATCAAATATTTACCCGCATCGGCGCATCGGACGACCTCGCCAGCGGACGCTCCACCTTCATGGTCGAGATGACCGAGGCCGCCAACATCCTGCACAACGCCACCGAAAAAAGCCTGGTGCTGGTGGACGAGATCGGGCGCGGCACCTCCACCTTCGACGGCCTCGCGCTGGCCTACGCCATCGCGCGCCACCTGCTGGAAAAGAACCGCAGCTACACGCTGTTCGCCACGCATTATTTTGAACTCACGCGCCTCGCCGAAGAATTCGCCCAACTCGCCAACGTCCACCTCGCCGCCATCGAACACCAGCACAGCATCGTGTTTCTACACAGCGTGAACGAAGGCGCAGCCAGCCAGAGCTATGGCCTGCAAGTCGCCGCGCTTGCAGGCGTACCGAACGACGTCATACGCGCCGCCAAGAAACAACTGGTGAGACTGGAACAGAACAGCGCCGCGCAAAATCCGCAGGGCGACCTGTTCGCCACCGCGCCGGAAGTGCCGGAACCGGAAGAGCATCCGGTATTGAAGTCATTGCGCGAAGTGCAGCCGGATGAATTGAGTCCAAAGGAAGCGCTGGAAAAGCTGTATGTACTGAAAAAATTGCTTTACTCACAAGGCGGAAATATAGGTGACACTTGACGCGCTTCTCGTTCCCACGGTCTCCGTGGGAACGCATCAGGGGACGCGTAGCAAATCGCACCGCGGAGCGGC
>JANLID010000412.1 GCA_024654105.1 Gallionella sp.
GGACAGAAAATTCATCCAACCGGTTTCCGGTTGTGCGTTCGCAAAAACTGGAACTCCAAGTGGTATGCCAACAGTAAAAATTTTGCTGATTTGTTGCTCAAGGATATTGAAGTTCGTGCATTCCTGAAAAAGAAACTGGCTTCTGCGGGCGTCTCCAAGGTAATCATCGAGCGACCTGCCAAGAACGCCAAGGTAACCATTTATACCGCGCGCCCCGGCATGGTGATTGGCAAAAAAGGTGAGGACATCGAATCGTTGCGTGCCGAATTACGCAAGCGCATGGGGCTGCAATCTGTTGATGTTGCCATTGAAGAGGTGCGCAAACCGGAAGTTGACGCACAGTTGATCGCTGACAGCATTACCGCGCAACTGGAAAAACGCATCATGTTCCGCCGCGCGATGAAACGCGCGATGCAAAACGCGATGCGCCTGGGTGCGCAAGGCATCAAGATCATGAGTGCAGGTCGTTTGAACGGCATTGAAATCGCGCGTACCGAATGGTATCGCGAAGGTCGTGTGCCGTTGCATACTTTGCGCGCCGATGTCGATTACGGCACTTCGGAAGCAAAGACCACATACGGCGTCATCGGTGTGAAGGTTTGGGTATTCAAGGGTGAAATTGGTCAGGAAGCAGCTGCGCCGGTTGCCGCTGAACCGGAAAAGAGAGTAAGAAAGTCGGGAGCAAAGCATGCTACAGCCAGCTAGAAGAAAATACCGCAAGGAGCAGAAGGGCCGTAATACCGGCATTGCCACTCGCGGCAACAAGGTGAGTTTCGGTGAGTTTGGCCTGAAGGCGGTTGCGCGCGGTCGTTTGACGGCGCGTCAGATTGAAGCTGCGCGCCGTGCCATGACCCGCCATATCAAGCGCGGTGGTCGTATCTGGATACGCATTTTCCCGGATAAACCGATTTCCAAAAAACCGGCCGAGGTTCGCATGGGTAATGGCAAGGGCAACCCTGAGTTTTACGTTGCCGAGATTCAGCCCGGCAAGATGTTGTACGAAATGGATGGCGTGGACGAAGTATTGGCGCGCGAAGCGTTCCGTTTGGCATCTGCGAAGTTGCCAATCGCGACCACGTTCGTCATTAGACAGGTAGGTGCGTGATATGAAAGCCAGTGAATTGAGAACCAAGTCTGCGGCAGATTTGCAACAAGAGGCATTGTCACTGACCAAGGCGCAGTTTGGCCTGCGTATGCAAGTTGCGACGCAGCAGATGACCAATACCAGTGAATTGCGCAAAGTGCGTCGCGATATTGCCCGTGTAAAAACCATATTGAAAGAGAAGGGTGCCCAGTAATATGAGCGATTCCAAACTCAAGCGTACCCTGACCGGTATCGTGACAAGCGACAAGATGGACAAGACCGTAACGGTTCTGGTCGAACGCAAAGTGAAACACCCGTTGCTGGGCAAAATTATTCGTGTTTCCAAAAAATACCATGCCCACGATGAAGCCAATGAATTTCATGCCGGCGACGTGGTGTCGATTGAAGAGTGCCGTCCTATTGCCAAAACAAAGAGCTGGCGCGTTGCCAAGTTGATTGGAAAGGCCGCAGCAGTTTGATATTCGGCTTGCGTTTTTCCGAGACTAGCATATAATGCACGGCTTCGTTTCATTGCCGCTTGCGGCAACCTAACCCGAACGGGTTCCAAAACTAGCCGCATTGGGCGGAAAAAGTTGGAGAGTAAATAATGATACAAATGCAGTCTGTTTTAGATGTGGCTGACAATACCGGTGCGCGCTCTGTGATGTGCATCAAGGTGTTGGGCGGCTCCAAGCGTCGTTATGCTTCCGTTGGCGATGTTATCAAGGTTAGCATCAGGGATGCGGCTCCGCGTGGTCGCGTAAAGAAGGGTGAGGTATACAACGCCGTGGTGGTTCGCACTGCCAAGGGTGTGCGTCGCGCCGATGGTTCTCTGGTCAAGTTTGATGGCAATGCCGCGGTGTTGCTGAATGCCAAGCTGGAACCGATCGGCACGCGTATTTTTGGACCGGTGACACGCGAGTTGCGTACCGAGAAGTTCATGAAAATCGTTTCGCTGGCACCTGAAGTGCTCTAAGCGGCAACGGATCGGGTCGAGGAAAATCATGCGCAAGATCAAGAAAAACGATGACGTTATCGTAATCGCAGGTAAGGACAAGGGCAGTCGCGGCAATGTGTTGCGCGTGCTGGGTGAGTACCTGCTGGTTGGCGGCATCAATAAAGTCAAGAAACATCAAAAGCCCAACCCGGTAAAGGGTTTGACCGGTGGAATCGTGGAAAAGGAATTACCCATTCATATTTCGAATGTGGCGATCTACAACGCGGCTGCCAATAAGGGTGATCGGGTCGGTATTAAAACGCTGGAAGACGGGCGCAGGGTGCGCGTGTTCAAGTCCAGTGGCGAAATGGTTGACGCTTAAGGGGGTGAGGGCATGGCTCGTTTGTATGAATTTTATAAAGACAAGGTCGCCAAGGATCTGATGAAGCAATTTGGTTACAAATCCATCATGGAAGTGCCGCGTATCGAAAAAATCACCCTGAACATGGGTGTGGGTGAAGCGGTGGCCGACAAGAAGGTGATGGAGTTTGCGGTTGGCGATATGCAAAAGATTGCCGGTCAGAAGCCGGTGGTCACACTATCCAAGAAATCCATCGCCGGCTTCAAGATTCGTGATGGTTATCCGGTTGGCTGCAAGGTGACGTTACGCAAGCAGCGTATGTATGAATTTCTGGATCGCCTGATTTCGGTTGCGATTCCGCGGATCCGCGATTTTCGCGGCATTTCCGGCAAGTCCTTTGACGGCCGTGGCAACTACAACATGGGCGTGAAAGAGCAGATCATTTTCCCGGAAGTCGAATACGAAAAAATTGATGCGTTGCGTGGTATGAACATCACTATCACCACCTCCGCGAAGACAGACGAAGAAGCCAAAGCTCTTTTGTTGGCATTCAAACTCCCATTAAAGAAATGAGGAACGCTAATGGCTAAGATGGCATTAATTAATCGCGAACAAAAACGCCGTGAGACTGTGAAGAAATTTGCGGCCAAGCGTGCTGAATTGCTGGCAACGATTTCCAACATGAAGCTAAGCGATGAAGAGCGTGCCGCTGCACGCCTGAATTTGCAGGCGCTGCCGCGTAATGCAAGTCCGGTGCGCTTGCGTAATCGTTGTGCCTTGACTGGGCGTCCACGCGGTACTTTCAGGAAATTTGGTTTGGGGCGTATCAAAGTACGTGAATTCGCGATGCGCGGCGACATTCCCGGTATCGTTAAGGCAAGCTGGTAGGAGCAATTATATGAGTATGAGTGACCCGATCTCCGATATGCTGACGCGCATTCGCAATGCGCAGCTTGCGGAAAAATCCACAGTGGTGATGCCCTCTTCCAAGTTGAAGGCGGCGATTGCTGAGGTATTGAAGGATGAAGGTTATATCGATGGCTACCAAGTCATCGCCGGCGAGAGCGGAAAAGCCACGCTGGAAATCGGGCTGAAGTATTACAGCGGACGTCCGGTGATCGAGAAAATCCAGCGCATCAGTCGTCCCGGTTTGCGTATTTATAAGGGTTCCGATGATATACCGAAGGTGATGAATGGCTTGGGCGTTGCCATTGTGTCCACTTCCAAAGGTCTGATGACCGATCGCAAAGCACGCGCCAATGGTATCGGCGGTGAAGTGCTGTGCGTTGTTGCGTAACGAGGTAAATATGTCTAGAGTTGCCAAGAATCCAGTCGTCGTGCCCAGTGGTGTTGAAGTTGCGCTGGCAGCGAGCGAAATTTCGGTCAAGGGGCCGCTGGGCACCTTGAAGCAAGTCCTGTCGGGTGATGTCAGTGTGGTGCGCGAGGGTGATAGCCTGCTGTGCAAGGCACAGAACGATTCCACCCAGGCTCGTGCGATGTCGGGCACGATTCGTGCCTTGCTGGCCAATATGGTACAAGGTGTAAGTAAAGGTTTTGAACGCAAGCTGACTCTGGTTGGTGTGGGTTACCGTGCGCAAGCCGCCGGGGATACGCTGAACCTGACCCTGGGGTTTTCACATCCGGTGACTTACCGGATGCCTGCTGGCGTGAAGGTGGAGACGCCAACGCAAACCGAGATCGTGCTGAAGGGGGCGGACAAGCAGCGCATCGGGCAAGTGGCTGCGGAGATTCGTGCTTTCCGTGAACCTGAACCGTACAAGGGCAAGGGTGTGCGCTACAGCGACGAAGTGGTGATCCTGAAAGAAACCAAGAAGAAATAATTGAGGCGGATATGTTGATCAAGAAAGAAGCGCGTCAGCGCAGAGCACGCAAAACCCGTGCACGCATTGCTGAGAAAAAGACAGTACGTCTGGCTATTCACCGTACCAATCTGCATATTTACGCACAGGTTATCTCGGACTGTGGCAGCAAGGTGTTGGCCAGTGCGTCCAGTGTTGAAGCTGAAGTCCGTAAAGATATGGCGAATGGGGGCAACATTGCTGCTGCTGCGGTGGTGGGTAAGCGTATCGCCGAAAAGGCGAAGAGCGCGGGCATCACTCAAGTGGCGTTCGATCGTTCCGGCAATCGGTATCATGGCCGGGTCAAGGCGCTGGCTGAAGCTGCGCGTGAGTCTGGTCTGCAGTTCTAATTGGAGTTGAGTTATGGCTAAGCCGCAAGGAAAAATGCAGCAACAGGAAGCGCGTGATGACGGTCTGATCGAAAAAATGATCTCCGTGAATCGTGTCACCAAAGTGGTCAAGGGTGGCCGCATTATGGGATTTGCGGCTTTGACCGTGGTCGGCGACGGCGATGGCCGCGTGGCGATGGGCAAGGGCAAGTCCAAGGAAGTTCCGGTCGCTGTGCAAAAGGCGATGGACGAAGCGCGCCGCAATCTGGCCAAAGTCAGTTTGAGGAACGGCACATTGCATCACACCGTGATCGGCAAGCATGGCGCCGCCAAGGTGTTGATGCAGCCCGCTTCCGAGGGTACCGGGATTATTGCCGGTGGTGCGATGCGCGCCGTATTCGAGGCGGTCGGTGTGCGTGATGTGCTGGCCAAATGTATCGGTTCCAGCAATCCGTATAACGTGGTTCGCGCCACGCTGAACGGTTTGAAGGCAATGAATTCACCGTCCGAGATTGCTGCGAAGCGCGGCAAGATGGTTGATGAGATTTTGGGATAAGCCATGACAAAAGCCAAGACAATCAAAGTGACGCAGGTCAAAAGCCTGATCGGTACCAAGCAATCGCATCGCGACACCGTGCGCGGCTTGGGTCTGCGCCGTATCAACCATACCGTACAACTGGAAGACACTTCCTGTGTGCGCGGCATGATCAACAAGGTGTATTACCTGGTTAAGTGCGAGGTATAAAAAATGCAACTCAACAATATTCAACCCGCACAGGATGCCAAGCACGCGAAACGTCGCGTTGGTCGTGGTATCGGTTCCGGTTTGGGCAAGACCGCCGGCCGTGGACACAAGGGGCAAAAATCCCGTGCCGGCGGGTTTCACAAGGTCGGTTTTGAGGGCGGCCAAATGCCGTTGCAACGTCGTTTGCCGAAGCGCGGCTTCGTCTCGCTGACGCGTAATGATACGGCGCAGGTGCGTTTATCCGACCTGCAAAAGCTGCCGGTGGACAGCATTGATTTGCTGGCGCTCAAGCAGGCTGGAGTGATTCATGCAAATGCATTGTCCGCAAAAGTCATTTTGTGTGGTGAAATTTCCCGTGCGGTCAAGCTGCAGGGTTTGCTGGTAACCAAGGGTGCACGTTCAGCGATCGAAGCCGCTGGCGGCAGCATCGCCGAGTAAGGTTGATACGTGAGCACTGTGGCCAAGACGGCAAGCAAGGGTAAGTATGGCGATTTAGGCCAACGTTTGTGGTTTTTGCTGGGCGCATTGGTGGTGTTCCGTATCGGTGCGCACATTCCGGTGCCGGGTATTGACCCGACAGTATTGGCGGATTTGTTCAAGTCGCAAAAAAATGGCATCCTGGGCATGTTCAATATGTTCTCCGGCGGTGCGTTGTCGCGCTTCACCATTTTTGCGCTGGGTATCATGCCATACATTTCCGCATCGATCATCATGCAGCTTGGCGCGATAGCGGTTCCGCATCTCGAGCAATTGAAGAAGGAAGGCGAAGCCGGTCGTCGCAAGATGACGCAGTACACCCGCTACGGCACCCTGGCGCTGGCTTTTTTTCAGGCATTTGGCATTTCTGTGGCGCTGCAATCGCAGCCGGGATTGGTACCGAATCCGGGAGCGCTGTTCCAGTTGACTTCGGTGGTTACCCTGGTGACCGGCACGATGTTCCTGATGTGGCTGGGTGAGCAGATTACCGAACGTGGTTTGGGTAACGGTATTTCGCTGATCATTTTTGCCGGTATCGCGGCAGGGTTGCCCAGTGCGATTGGCAGCACTTTGGAGTTGGCGCGTACCGGGGCTTTTTCCATTCCATTGGTGTTGTTGTTGTTCTTTGGCGCGATTGCGGTAACGGCGCTGGTGGTGTTTGTTGAGCGCGGTCAGCGCAAGATATTGGTGAATTACGCCAAGCGGCAAGTGGGTAACAAGGTGTATGGCGGGCAAAGCTCCCATCTGCCGCTGAAGATAAATATGGCCGGTGTGATCCCGCCGATTTTTGCCTCCAGCATCATCTTGTTTCCGGCGACGATTGCTGGTTGGTTTGGTAGCGGGCAGGGCATGAGTTGGCTGAAGGATATCAGTGACAAGCTTTCTCCTGGGCAGCCGATTTATGTGTTGGTGTATGCCGCAGCGATTGTGTTTTTCTGTTTTTTCTATACGGCATTGGTGTTTAGCCCGAAAGAAACGGCGGATAACTTGAAAAAGAGCGGCGCGTTTTTGCCGGGGATTCGTCCCGGCGAACAAACTGCGCGCTACGTTGAAAAGATCATGCTGCGCCTGACCATGGTGGGTGCGGTGTATATCACGTTAGTTTGTTTGCTGCCCGAATTTCTGGTGGTGAAGTGGAATGTGCCGTTTTACTTTGGCGGCACGTCGTTGTTGATTCTGGTGGTGGTGACGATGGACTTCATGGCACAAGTGCAGTCTTATCTGATGACGCATCAGTATGAAAACCTGCTGAAAAAAGCCAATTTCAAGGGCGGGTTTGCGCGCTAATGGCTAAAGAAGATGTGATTCAGATGCAGGGCGAGATCGAGGAGTCGCTGCCAAACGCGACGTTTCGGATCAAGCTGGAAAACGGTCATGTGGTGTTGGGTCATATCTCGGGGAAAATGCGTATGCACTACATTCGCATCTTGCCCGGCGACAAGGTGACCGTGGAGTTGACGCCGTATGATTTGAGCAGGGCGCGGATTGTATTCCGCGCCAAATAGCGGGGTAGGGAGTGGAGAGTAGGAAGTGGGGAGTAGGGCAGGGTTTCCCACTTTCCACTTCCAAGATTTTAGGAGAGAGAAATGAGAGTCCAGGCATCAGTAAAGAAAATCTGCCGTAACTGCAAGATCGTTATTCGCAAGCGTGTGGTGCGCGTCATTTGTACGGAGCCCAGACACAAGCAACGCCAGGGTTAATTGAGCAAAATCAGCTCTTGGTGATATAATTTTTCTTTTTTAAAGATAGGGTAGCTGCATGGCACGTATTGCAGGGGTAAATATCCCCAACCATCAACACGCTGTGATTGCCTTGACTGCAATCTACGGTCTCGGACGTTCGCGCTCGCAAAATATTTGCGCGTTGGCTGGTGTGAATGCCAGCACCAAGATGAAAGACTTGACTGACGCAGAAGTAGAGAAGCTGCGCGAACAAGTCGCCCGATTCACGGTGGAAGGTGATTTGCGTCGTGAAACGACGATGAACATCAAGCGTCTGATGGACTTGGGCTGCTATCGCGGCGTGCGTCATCGTCGCGGCTTGCCGTGCCGTGGTCAGCGCACTCGTACCAACGCGCGCACCCGCAAGGGGCCGCGCAAGGCGATTGCCGGTGCCAAGAAGTAAGTTTGCTATAACGATGCTTAGAGGATAGATCATGGTCAAGCCAAGCACGAAAGTGCGCAAGAAAGTCAAAAAGAACGTGGCGGAAGGCATTGCTCACGTTCATGCTTCTTTTAATAACACCATCGTCACTATTACCGACCGTCAAGGCAACGCCTTGGCATGGTCTACCAGTGGCGCGAGTGGTTTTAAGGGTTCGCGTAAAAGTACGCCGTTTGCTGCACAGGTTGCAGCAGAGTTGGTGGGCAAGGCTGCGGTTGAATGCGGTGTTAAGAATCTTGAAGTGCGCATCAAGGGCCCCGGCCCCGGCCGCGAGTCTGCAGTGCGCGCGTTGAATGCGGCTGGTTTTAAGATCACCAGCATTTCCGATATTACACCGGTGCCGCACAATGGTTGCCGTCCGCCTAAAAAGCGCCGTATCTAATCAGTATCTAATTCTTGGGGAGAGCCGATCTTGGCTAGAAATCTTGATGCAAAGTGCCGCCAGTGCCGCCGCGAAGGCGAGAAGCTGTTTCTGAAAGGTGAAAAATGTTTCACCGACAAGTGCGCCGTTGAGCGCAGGGCTTATCCGCCCGGCCAGCACGGCCAGAAGAAAAATACCCGTCTGTCCGAGTACGGTGGCCAGTTACGTGAGAAACAAAAGGTTCGCCGCATTTATGGAGTACTGGAAAAACAGTTCCGTCTGACCTACAGGGCAGCGGAGCAACAGCGCGGCATCACCGGCGAGAATCTGCTGCAGAATCTGGAATCCCGCCTGGATAACGTATCCTATCGCATGGGGTTTGGTGCGTCGCGCGCCGAGGCTCGCCAAGTGGTACGTCATAACGGTGTGCTGGTGAATGGCAAGCGCGTCAACATCCCTTCCTATCAAGTGCGCTCCGGCGATGTGGTTGAAGTAGCCGAAAAATCCAAGGTGCAGTTGCGCATCAAGGCAGCTATCGAGGCGGCGGGGCAGCGCGGTTTTCCGGAATGGATCGAAATGGACATCAAGGCATTCAAGGGAATATTCAAAGCCAAGCCACAACGTGCCGAACTGCCCGCAACCATCAACGAGCATCTCGTGGTTGAGTTGTATTCCAAGTAACCCACGCGGAGTAGCGTATGCATAAGAATGAATTTTTGAAGCC
>JANLID010000005.1 GCA_024654105.1 Gallionella sp.
GTCCCCAACCCCGGCAACCCCGGCAGCCTGAACCGGTACAGCTATGTCCTGAACAATCCCATCAAATATACCGACCCTACGGGGCATCGGGTTTCGGATGGATGCGAATACGAAGGCTGCGACTTGCGCAACGGCTTACCGTCGTCCAGTACATACTTTGTGCCGCGAGTAGGGTACACCATGTATCCGCAAACCGTGGAGCCGCTTGTGTCGCCAGTCGTTCAGCAGGCCGCCAGCGAACTGCTCGCAGCAATTGATCCGCGGAACTTACCTGAACTTCGCTATGATGAGAACGGCAACTTCGATGCCGATGCGACACTGAGTACGGTGAGTGTTTTTCCTGCACTCCATGCGTGTGCATTGACCATTCAGGGGGCATGTGCGGTGAGTATTAACGCATCTGGTTATGGCGCAGGTGTTGGGGTACGCGGGTCAGGGGATGTCTGGGTCACCTCGGCCGGTGATATTTTGGTTACGGCAACCGGTGGGGGTGGGACATACCTTGATATAAAATTAGCTGGAGGCGGCTTTGATGGAGGCGTTATAGTCATTCCAGGAGCAAACGATAGAAGTGTGCCCGGTGCTGCTGTCCAAGTGGGCGGAAGTGCGGCTGTAATCAGCGGAGTAGGTGCTGAATTAGTGATCATTCCAACGGAAACGGGAGCCCTGCTCGGATATAGTGCATCGTACGCCACAGGGAAAGTATCAACAGAGGTGCATCTCACGATGACTGGTACGAGAGTCTTATACTATGGCCACTACCAATCGAACTATTAATAGGAAAATATCATGAATGATACGGTAGTCAACATTTTTGTGGTAACGATATTGTGGCTCTTTATGATCGGAGCTATATTTTGGCCTCACATCAATTCGAGACTCGACGCCAGCCATCCTGATGTGAAAGATCGCGCTGATCTACTAAAAATTCCTCCGGAAAAAAGGAAGTCATATAGAAAGGTAGCGAAAAGCGGGATAGTTATCAGCATTATTTTGGCAACATGTTTTTATGCCTTTGCCCTATTCTTAATCATCGCTCAACATCAACAAGTGGTGTCTGGGGGATAAAAACATCCGTCTTTGTGATCCTTGAGTGTAAAATTCTGATTGCGTTTCATTTGCCGAGCATGTACATTTTATAAGAACATGCGTTTGGGAAGGAGTGTGGTGGTGGATGCTGAATGCTGGTCAGTTCAATGCTCAGACCAGCACTTCAAGGACAGTCTCGCCAGAGCCCGCTCACGTCGCCACCGCCCAAAAAAACGCCTTCAACGCCTCCACGCGCACGGCCCACGCCTGCCGTGCCGCCCGCGCCCAGGCCGCCCGCCCCCGCCGGGTCCGCCAGCAAACGCACCGCCGCCTGCACCCTGTCATCCTCCGGCCCCCCGAAGACCACCTACCGCTACACCGGCCAGCGCTGGGACAGCGGCGCCGGCTTGTACTGGTATCGCTCAAGATGGTATGATCCATCGCTAGGCCGTTTCACCCAGCCGGACACCGGCGACCAAACAGCGGTCGCTGGCCGCAGCCGGGCAACCCGCAGGCGCTGAATCGGCACCCCTACGTGCCGATCATCCTGCGGTAACCATAAGTGAGGCGAACTATGGCACAAGCACGATCTTCTTTGGCTGATCAAGCTCCGCGGTCAGGCCCGTCGCGGACGATCCGTGAGTTGTCCCTGACTGCTCAGTCGCCAGTGTAGTGGTCAACGCTACCCTTGTCCCACTGCCTGGACTGCAAGATCCGTGAAGACAACAGGTGATTGCGCATTATGATACCCGGACATGGTACACAGTTTCAGGGCGGTTTCACTCGTTGGCCGGTGACGCAGCAACCGCGTCCAGCGCCAAGAGCGTACATCGCACTGGCGTGCACCTTATGCGCGGCTTTGCTCCTGAGTGGATGCAACACCCGGGCCAATAGGAACATCGAACTGATCAAGCGCATTAGCGATGAGGTACTGGGATGCTACTTCAGCCCGGCCGCTGCTATTGCGCAGGGCAATCTTGCGTATGTGGCCAATCACGGGGACCTGGTCATTCTCGATGTGTCGGACCCATTGAGCCCTCAGTGTATAGCTTCCTACAAGCCGCAGCCCCTGATGGAGTATTCCTATGGAAAGATGCGAAACGTACGGAACGTACTCGATGTTGTGATTGATGGGCATTACGCCTATCTGGCTGCAAACGGGCTTGTGGTGGTGGACATTTCCGACCCAGGCAACCCACGGGAACTGTCCACCTATGATATTGACACCTTCGCCCTTGATATCAAGCTCAGGGACCAGTACGCTTTTGTGGCCGCGGTGAGCAATGGATTGCTCATCTTCGACGTGTCAGACCCTGCGCACCCGAAATTGGTAAGCCAAGGGCGATTTCCCGACGCTGCTTCTGACGGCGCCTCTGTCCATGTAACAGCAGTAGATTTTGTGGAGCAGTACGTCTATGTCGTCGTAAAAGGTGATTATCCCTACTTCATCGCAATAATGGATGTCAGCGATCCGGCATCGCCGGTAACCGTGCGCCGTTACATCCCTGAACATCAACCATATGACGTCGTTGTGCAGGGGCAGTACGCCTAT
>JANLID010000219.1 GCA_024654105.1 Gallionella sp.
ACACATTGCGAATGCCCGCCTCCACCCGGTCGAGTTCGGCGCTGGGGCGGTAGGTGGCCTGGATTTCCATCAGTCCCGGGCGGTTGAACAGCTCCAGCGCGCGAGCGGCGGGGATGTACACCGAATCGTCCAAATCCAGCCCCAGTACCGATCCTTTTGGCTCCATCACCCCAATCACCCGGTAACGCTGCCCCCCGACGCGCAGATAGCCGCCAAGCGGATTAGTGTCGCCGAATAATTCCTGACGCACTTTTGCACCGAGTACGACAAAGGCGCGTGCTTGGCTCGGTTCCTCGTCCGGCAGAAACCTGCCGGTGCGTATGTAGATGCGCAACGCCTGCGGCATTTCATGGCCGACACCGTACACCGTGGTGCGGCGCGTCTTGCCGTTGGCGCGCACTTCGGCATTGCCCTGCAGGCTGGGATTGACATACTCGATATAAGGCAGACGGCGCAGCGACTCGGCATCTTCCAGCGAGAGCGGCCGCACCGAACCAAACATGCCGACACTGGCGCCATGTGTCTGTTTCTTGCCGGGCTGGATGGCGATCAGATTGGTGCCGAATTGCGAAAACTCGGACAATACAAATTGATGCAGGCCTTCGCCAATTGAAGTGAGCAGGATCACCGCCGCAATGCCGACGGCGATACCCAGGCCGGTAAGGAAGCTGCGCAAGCGGTAAGCCAGGAAGCTGGAGGTGGTGAGGCGGATCAGGTCGGGGAATAGCATAAGCGCGTCACTCTAACGCATGCCGGAATCCGGCATAAAACACTTCCGGTAATGCGGAATGTTCCTGATAGCACCAGCCATTTTTTATCTTCTTTAATAGCCAGCTTCGCCCGTTGCAGCCCCTCTGTTTCCATGATCGTTTCACGGAAGCGGTATTCGATAGGTTGGAATGGACGGGATGTTTGCTTGCAAACCCGCGCGTATCCACTCACGATCCCGTGGTTCACTGCGCACATACTTTGAAATAGCGGCATCGTTTTGCTCGAGAAACCAGGCTACCACGCCGGAATCGAAAACGATGTGAATCAGGCGCTGTTCCCAACCTTCCGGCAAAGTTGGCAGCATCGGGGAAACAGCGTCGGCGTAGTAACCATAGGTTTGCTCAAAATCGCTACCCAGCCCCAACTTATTCGCTATTTCGAATGCTCTGCCCGGATCGTTCTTTGGGTATAAATCTATGTCAATTGAGCCGGTCATCGAGATTGGTGGATGAGCAACAGCACCAAGCACGGACAAGCTGCCGATAATCACATAATCGCGATGATGGGTGATTTTCATCGCCTCGTCCAACAGGCGTTTGATGTCGTCACGATTCATCGCGCCGACTCATGCAACAGAAAGCCGAATGGTGAATTTTGCCGCAACGAAACCCCCTCTGGCTCATCCGTGAGGATGGACTTGCACATCATGGCAACGGGCATATTGAGTATGCTGCGCCACGCCTTGATGTAACGTGGATTGCAAAGCTGTTCGCTATCCCATTTTTCGACACGCTCCAAAGCCAACCTGCGCACACGCTCGCCATCGTGCTGATCCAGCAACGCTTCAACCGCTTGGTGGTGCAGGTTAACTAGCCTATCATCGGACTGGCGTTTGCCCATGCGCGCCAAACGGCGTCTTTCAATGATTTCGGCTTCGTTCATACCCATAAAAAATTCTCCAATTTCAATGCCGAAGCTATGCACGGCCCAGCTCCACACTTACTTTTCAAAGTGCCTGAAAATATGTCTTCAACTTCGCGGCCATAAGCTCTCTCCGCTCTTCAAGGAAGGAGTCATAGTCTGGCACGTTAGCTGACATCATAGATTGTGGAATGCAGCTTTCAGCGAAATTGGTTCTCAATTCCGCAATGTCCGTAATCCCGCCAAACTTCTTTTTTCCTCCCTCACACTGTTCAACAATTTGCCTGAAATAAACCTCTG
>JANLID010000021.1 GCA_024654105.1 Gallionella sp.
GGAGATGCCCGGTGTCGCGGTTGCGTATCTCGTAGCGGTACAGCGCGTGTTGCGGAATTTCGGGAATGAACAATTCCCACACGCCGCTGGAGCCGTGCGAGCGCATCGGATGCACGCGGCCATCCCAGTTGTTGAATTCGCCCACCACGCTGACGCGTTCGGCGTTGGGCGCCCACACCGCGAAGCTCACTCCCTGGATGCCGTCGATTTCGATGCTGTGCGAACCGAGCATCCGGTAGCCTTGTTGCAGCTTGCCCTCGCCGAACAGATGCAAATCCTGCGGTGAGATGCGCGGCGTAAACTGGTAGGGATCGAAGACTTCATGGGTCGCGCTGCCATAATGCATGCGCAGACGGTAGGGGCGCGCGGGTTCGCTGCTGCCGCGCCATTCGAACACCCCGGCGGGGTGAATGCGCTTTAATCCGCTTGCTTCTGTATTGTTCAGCAGGTCAACATCGGTGGCGTAAGGTTCATACACTCTGACGACCCAATCCGCGCCTTCGCGATGCAGGCCGAGCAAGCCGAACGGATCATGGAGACGAGCTTGCAGCAGCGATTCGATCGGCTTGTTCACCTGTTTCACCATTATTCTTGTCTAATGATACGATTGTAAACGATAATGACTACGCTATAACAAGGTAAATAAAGGGAGCGTACCATGAAGGCCGAACCGGGTTACCTGCAAAGAAAATATCATTTCGCCACCGACGATCCTGCATCGCGTTTTGTCAGCCGCATCACCAAAAATACCTTTGCGATAGTGCTGGCGGGCGGCCGCGGCAGCCGCCTGCATCAACTGACCGACTGGCGCGCCAAGCCCGCCGTTCCCTTCGGCGGCAAGTTCCGCATCATCGATTTCGTGCTGTCCAACTGCGTCAATTCCGGCATTCGTCGCATCGGCATCGCGACGCAATACAAGTCGCACAGCCTGATCCGGCACATCCAGCGCGGCTGGTCATTTCTGAGCGGCCAATTCGGCGAATCCGTCAACCTGTTGCCGGCGCAACAGCGCGTCAGTGTAGATCAATGGTACCAGGGAACTGTCGATGCAGTGTACCAAAACCTGGATATCCTGCGCGAGGCAGACCCTGATTTCATAATGGTCCTCGCCGGGGACCATGTCTATAAAATGGACTACGGCAAGTTGCTTGCGTTTCATGTTGAAAAAAAAGCCGACATGACCGTCGCCTGTCTGGAAGTGCCCGTGGCCGATGCGACGGCATTTGGCGTAATGGGCGTGGACGAGCATTCCCGTGTCGTGAGGTTTGACGAGAAACCCGCCCATCCGCCTACCATTCCCGGTAAACCGGACAAGTCGCTGGCCAGTATGGGTGTTTATGTATTCAATGCGCGTTTTCTCTTCGAGCAGTTGATCCGTGATGCCGATGATCCGCATTCCAGCCATGATTTCGGCAAGGATTTGATCCCGTACATGGTTCCAAGATACCGGCTGTTTGCGCAAAGTTTCGCGCAGAGCTGCGTAGGTATGGGTAATGGCGAGGAACCCTATTGGCGCGACGTGGGCACCATCGATGCCTACTGGGAAGCCAATATGGAGCTGACCAAGGTCGTGCCCGACCTGAATATGTACGACCAGGAATGGCCGATCTGGACGTATCAGGAGCAATTGCCGCCTGCCAAATTCGTATTTGACGATGACGACCGGCGCGGCATGGCCATCGATTCGCTGGTTTCCGGCGGATGCATCATCAGCGGCTCGACGGTGCGCCGTTCGCTGCTGTTTTCGGATGTGCGCATCGATAGCCATTGCAATATCGAAGATTCGGTATTGTTGCCCAAGGTGCACGTTGGGAGCCATGTCACGCTAAAGCGCGTCATCGTGGACAGGAGTTGCAATATCCCGGACGGGCTGGAGGTTGGAGTCAACCCGGAAGAAGACCGCAAGCGCTTCCATGTCAGCCCGAATGGCATCACGCTGATTACCCCGGAAATGATCGGGCAAAAGGTTCACAGTCTCCGTTGATTTGAAAAGGCGGCGAATTCAAAAACATTATCCCCGGAAATATGTAGTTCCCTTATGAAAAAGCCTGTTGACCTGGTGTTCCTGTGGCACATGCACCAGCCGGATTACCGTGATTATTCCAGCGGCGATTTCGTGTTGCCATGGACTTATCTGCATGCCATCAAGGACTACACCGACATGGCCTATCACCTCGAGCGGCATCCCAAGGTGCGTGCCGTGGTGAATTTCGTGCCGGTATTGCTCGACCAACTGGAAGATTATGTCGGCCAGTTTGCCACCGGACAGTTGCGCGACCCTTTACTGCGCATGCTGGCGCACGGGAATATCGGCGAACTGTCGGCAGAACAGCGGCAATTCATTTTCGACGCCTGCTTCCGCAGTAATCACACCAAGATGGTAATACCCTATCCGGCATACAAACGCCTGCTGGAATTGTTCAGCCATTTGCAGCAGGACGGAGATGCTGCGTTGTCCTACTTGTCCGGTCAATATATGGCGGATTTGCTGACCTGGTATCACCTGGCGTGGTGCGGCGAGAGCGTGCGTCGCGAACATGTGCTGGTGGCACGCCTGATGAGCAAGGCCGAAGGCTTCAGCCATGATGACCGGAAACAGTTGCTCGATCTCATCGGCGAGCTGATCGGCAACATCATCCCGCGTTACCGCAAGTTGGCGGAAGACGGGCAAATTGAACTCTCCGCCACGCCGCACTATCACCCGCTGGCGCCATTGCTGATCGACTTTGCCAGCGCCAGGGAAGTGATGCCGGATGCGCCATTGCCCAGTTCGCCGCATTATCCCAAGGGACGGCAGCGTGTAATCGCCCATATCCGGTCGGCAAAGGAGAGCCACCGCAAGCGCTTTGGCGCGGAGCCGACGGGAATGTGGCCGGCCGAGGGGTCGATTTCCTCGGAAACGCTGGACGTGCTGGCTGCCGAAAATTGCCGCTGGGCAGCCAGTGGGGAAGGGGTGCTGGTAAACAGTTTGCGGCAGTCCCAGCAAAGCGTTCCCGAACGCGCCCAATACCTGTACCGCCCATATCGCCTGGAGGAAGGCGCAAAAAATCTGCTCTGTTTTTTCCGCGACGACCGCTTGTCCGACCTGATCGGGTTCGAGTATTCGCGCTGGCACGGCAGGGATGCCGCGCGCCACTTTATCGACCAGATCGAGGCCATCGCGCGGCAGTCGCCGGATGGCGAAACACCCATCGTGAGCGTCATTCTGGATGGTGAGAACGCCTGGGAATACTACCCCTACAACGGGCATTATTTCCTGGAAGAACTTTACACCACGATCGAGTCGAATCACTGGATACAAACGACCACTTACAACGACTATGTGACGCGCCCAATCACGCTTTCCGGCGCCGATAGCGCCCGTGTGCACAGTCTTCCCTATGTCGTTGCGGGCAGTTGGGTCTATGGCAATTTTTCGACCTGGATCGGTTCGCCAGATAAAAATCGCGCATGGGACATGTTGTGTGCCGCCAAGCAAAGTTTCGATATGGTGATAAGCAGCGGGCGGCTCAGCCAGGCTGAGCAGGAAGCGGCTGAAAAACAGCTTTGTTCCTGCGAAAGCTCGGACTGGTTCTGGTGGTTTGGCGATTACAATCCTTCGCATTCGGTAGCCAGCTTTGACCATCTGTTCCGGCATAATCTGACCGCGTTGTACCGCCTGCTGCAATTGCCGCCGCCGGCCAACCTTTCCGAGCCCATCAGTCAGGGTGGAGGGCATCCGGAGGCGGGCGGCGCAATGCGCCGTGCCGCTGAATAAATTTGACTATTGCGGACTGTACCGGCCATGACTAAAACTGTTTCCCTGCTATTTGGTGTTCACGCGCACCAGCCTGTCGGCAATTTTCCCGAAGTCATCGACGATGCGCATTTGCGTTGTTACCGCCCGTTTCTGCAAACGCTGCACCGCTTTCCCGAATTCCGTTTTGCGGTGCATTTCAGCGGCTGGTTGCTGGATTATCTGCTGCAAAAATTCCCGGAAGACATGGCGCTGTTGCGGGAAATGGTCGCGCGCGGCCAGGTTGAGTTATTTGGAGCGGGGGACACCGAGCCGGTGCTGGCAGTCATTCCGGAGCAGGATCGCATTGGTCAACTGACGCGTTTCTCAGACAAGCTGGATGCCAGGCTGGGGCAGCGTCCGCAAGGCGCGTGGCTCACCGAACGGGTGTGGGAGGCAACCGTCGTTCCGTCGCTGGTTGATGCCGGGATTCGTTATGTCACGGTGGATGATTACCATTTTCTGTGCGCCGGAAAAGAGGCCGGCCAACTGGACGGCTATTACACTACCGAGGAGGGCGGCAAGCCGCTGGATTTGTTCCCGATTTCCGAGGCATTGCGTTACCGTATCCCGTTTGCACTTGCGCACGAAGTGGTCGACTATCTGGAAGGGCTTGCCGGGCAGAGCGAGAATGCTGCTGCCGTTTATTTCGATGACATCGAAAAATTCGGCATCTGGCCGGAAACCTACGAGTGGGTCTATGAAAAAGGCTGGCTGGAGAACTTCATCCGCGGCGTGCTGGCTTCGGAAAAAATTAGACCGCGCACTTACAAGGAATATCACGATCAGGTCAAGACGCGCGGCATTATTTATCTGCCGACCACCTCCTACATCGAAATGAACGAGTGGACCTTGCCTGCTGCTGCCGCCGCGAAGTATGCCGATCTGGTCGCCCGTGAAAAAGATGCAGGGCGCTACGAAGAGCATAAACCGTATATCCGTGGCGGCATCTGGAAGAATTTTTTCAGCCGCTACCCGGAATCCAACTGGATGCACAAGCGTATGCTGGGTCTGTCGCTGAGGGTTGCACAGTTGCCAAGCGATCAGCGCACGGCAGATTTGATCGATGACCTCTATGAAGCGCAGTCCAACGATGCTTATTGGCATGGCCTGTTTGGCGGGCTTTACCTGCCGCATCTGCGCCGTGCCGTGTATAACGCCATTGTCCGGCTGGAGGCCGGGCTGGATAACATCGCTCCGCGCAAGGCCGGCCATCGGGGAGACCTTGATAAAGACGGGGTGGATGAAATTTGTACGTTCAGTAAAGAGTTGCAGGCGATCGTCAAACTGGATGGCCATGCCGGAGTTTGCGAGTTTGACGACTATCGTCTGAACCACAATTTTGGCGATACCCTGCGCCGGCAGGCCGAACACTACTTTGAGAAAATTCATAACAACGCGCAAGGCGCAGAACACGCCGGGGACGGCATCGCGTCGGCGCATGACCGTGTCGCCTTCAAGCACGAGATTTTTCCGTCCGATTTGTTGGCCGATGATCGTCCGTCCGGCCTGTTTATCGACTCATGGATAAAAGAAAACGAACATCGGGCTGTTCGGGACTATGAGCTGATCGGATATGATCCCGCTTCGATGCAATTCCAGGCAGTGATCGGGGATGGCACGATTACAAAAACCATCACCCTGTCCGGCAACCGGATTGGAGCGCAATATGCCGCAAGCAAACTCACGGGCGGGAGCGTGTCGGTCAGGTTTATGCTTGCGATGCCATGCTGTGACGGCTATGCGGGGCGGTATGCCGGTTCCGGCGCCAATATCCTCGGTGGATTTGGTGCGCCGCTGGAGGTTAAAGCAGAGCGGCTCATCCTGGATGACGGTGTGCTGGGCGGACATCTGATTTTCGGTGCATCACGAACCGTGTCGATCCATGCCGCGCCGTATTTCACCGC
This sequence comes from Gallionella sp., assembly GCA_024654105.1. GTDB lineage: Bacteria > Pseudomonadota > Gammaproteobacteria > Burkholderiales > Gallionellaceae > Gallionella. Next base: position 5,683 of record JANLID010000021.1, read on the forward strand.
TTCTCAATCCGAGGCGGGATTTGAGAAAATCATGCAGGCCGTTGAAATTACCGTGCAATGGCCAGTTGATGACAGGCCGGTAAGTTTGTGGCTGGAAGTCAATCCGGGCAATTTGCAGTTGTAATTCCATTTCTCTTTCAAAACAGCAATAACCCCGTAGGGTGCATTCCATGCACCAACGACAATGGTGCATGGAATGCACCCTACGATTTCCCTACGATTTCACTATTGATTGAAAAATGGAATAACTGCACCGCGACAAGAAGCGCTGGCGTCTCGCCCTGAGTCAATTTCGCATCCGGCTTGCCGGATCAATAGCGCAACGAAACACCGCGTTGCGCCGGCAGTCCGAGGGTGCTTGCGACACCCGCACCGAAGCGTCTCGCCAGACGATCCGTGAAACTTTCTTGCATGGTGAAGTCCACGATTTTTTCGACCTTGATGATATCGCGCGCGACCGATTCAATGCTGCCGTAGCCATCCGCCAGTCCCAGTTCCAGGCTGCGCTGGCCGTTCCATACCAGGCCGCTGAAGATGTCCGGTGTTTCCTTCAGGCGCTTGCCGCGCCCCTGTCTTACCACATCGATGAACTGCTGGTGGATTTCCGCGAGCATCTGCTTGGCATATTCATGCTGCGCCGGATCGGCTGCCGAGAATGGATCGAGGAACCCCTTGTTTTCTCCGGCGGTAATCAGGCGGCGTTCCACGCCGAGTTTTTCCATCGTGCCGGTAAAACCGAAGCCGTCCATCAGCACGCCAACCGAGCCGATCAGGCTGGCCTTGTCCACAAAAATCTTGTCTGCCGCCACCGCCACGTAGTAGCCGCCGGAAGCGCAAATATCCTCGACCACCGCGTACAGCGGAACGGATGGATACTTGGCGCGCAGACGGCGGATTTCATCGTTGATCTGCCCGGCCTGCACCGGGCTGCCGCCGGGACTGTTGATGCGCAGGATCACGCCCTGCGTGTTTTTGTCTTCGAACGCATCCTGCAGGCTGGGGATCAGGTTGTCGGCGCTCGCCTGACTATCCGGCGCGATCACGCCCTGCATATCGACCAGCGCGGTGTGTTTGCCGCCCAACGCAACTTCCCCGCTGTCGAACCAGCCGATGAAAACGAACAGGATGATGAACAGATAACCGAATGTCAGCATTTTGAAAAAGATGCCCCAGTGCCGCGCGCGGCGTTGTTCCTGCAGGGCGGAGGTAGCCAGTTTTTCCAGCACGCTGCGTTCCCAATTGTTGTTTTGCTCTGACATTACGACTCCTTCAATAAGTTATTCCATTTCCAAATCAAAAGTAAATATCGTAGGGTGCATTCCATGCACCAATAGCAATGGTGCATGGAATGCACCCTACAGGGGTATTGCTGTTTTGAAAGATAATCGGGATTACGCGTTGGCTCTCAACCACGCGCTCAATTCCGTAAAATCTTTCACCAGCGCAAGCGGGTTCAATTCCTGCAACTGCTCCGGCGAATGCGCGCCGTGCCCGACTGCCACCGCGTCCACACCGGCATTTTGCGCCATCCGCACATCATGCGTCGTGTCGCCAATCATTAACGCACGTTCGGCACTGACCGCCAATTCGTCCATCAGTTCAAACAGCATGGCCGGATCGGGTTTGGAAAAAGTCTGATCTGCCGTGCGCGTGGCGTGAAAGTATTGTTTCATGCCGGTGGACTCCAGTGCCCGGTCCAATCCGACGCGGCTCTTGCCGGTCGCCACCCCCAGCCAATAACCCGCGCCATGCAATTCCGCTATCGTCTCGCGTGCGCCGTCGAACAATGGGATTGCCTGATCCTGCGCCAGAAAATGATGGCGGTAACGTGCCACCAGCGGCTCATACATCGATTCCGGCGCATCCGGCACGGCGTAACGCAACGCCTGAATCAGGCCGAGGCCGATCACATGGCGCGCCGCTTCATCGCCGGGAATGGGCAGGCCCAGATCGCGGCACGCCGCCTGAATCGAACCGGCGATCACCGCGGTTGAATCCATCACCGTGCCGTCCCAGTCGAACACGATCAAGTCATAACGCTTTTTCATACCCGCTGCGCCAAAAAAAGAGGCGCGGATATTAACATTACCTGTGCCACAATGCGCGCCATGCAAAC
>JANLID010000023.1 GCA_024654105.1 Gallionella sp.
AATGGAGGAGGTAACTTAAAAAAATCAGTTATAATTCAATGGGTCATATTCAACACCCTACCGGAAACCGGCGGGTAGGCATTGGCATAGGACATGCACATTTATGCTCAGACGTATGTAAATCTGGCCGCGCCCCTGCTGAATTGACTTCGGTAGGGGCTCTGCTAAGTAGGTAACTGAGGATGTCGCGGAAAGCATCGGCCTGGCAGGAAGCCCGGACCCCTTGCTAGCAAACGGTCCCCGTTTAAGGAAAAACAGGGCCGGTTATTTCCGAGGCACCCTCGCAACAGAAATCCAATTGGAGGTTTTTATGAAAAAGTTGCAACAGGGTTTTACGTTGATCGAACTGATGATCGTGGTCGCGATCATCGGCATTCTGGCCGCCATCGCGGTACCGGCGTATCAGGACTATACGATCCGGTCGCGCGTGTCGGAAGCGGCAAGCTTGTCTGGTGCGGTGCGCACCGCCATGGATGTGGCCTTCAGCGAAGGCTACAACTTGGGTTCCATTCCTACTGTTCCGGCGAGCTTAAACCTGTCAGCCTCAAGTAGCTATACCAGCAAATACGTGTCGAGCGTCGCATACAATACGAGCGGTATCATCACTGTGACGCTGAAGACAATCAAGGAACTGGGCAACGCTAAGGGCAAATCAGTGGTTTACACGCCAACCTCACAAGGCGGTAACCTCAGTTGGGCAGTAACTGGCGGTGTACCGACCAAGTACCGTCCGAAGAACTAAGTTTGCTTCGGACAGCCATGCGACAGAAATAATCGCAGCGGCCTGCAACAGAAACAAACAAGGGCGACAGATCTGTCGCCCTTGTTTTTTGTCTGCATCGGGAAACCCTCAGCAGGCAGGCCCCTGAACAACAATCAACCATATTTCATTCGATCAGGATACTTGACTAAGTATACTTAAAGAGAATTGTCGAGAAAAAAGTCCGCGGACTGGACGCCCATCTAAAGACAAAACAACATGGACTTGAATCGCAACATTATCAATACCGCCCTGCTCTCTTTCGTTCTGGCCCTTTGCGCCCTGGTTTACCTGCCCGGGATATCCGGCCCCTACATTTTCGACGATTTTACGAATCTTCTGTATAACTCATACATCAAGATCCATGCGCTGAATTTTGATGAGTTATACAATGCCGCGTTCTCACTGGAGTCCGGCCCCCTCCAACGGCCGATCTCCATGCTCAGCTTTGCACTGAATCATTACTTTGCGGGAAGCATGAAGGACCCCGCGCCTTTCAAATGGACAAACCTCGGCATTCACGTCGTCAATGGCTGGCTCCTGTTCTGGATGATGCGCATCGTTTATGGGCGTCTGGCGCAACTTAAGCAAATCCAGGTCCTGCGAAAAAATACCGGCCTGATAACCCCGCTGGCCTTTGCAACCGCCGCGCTTTGGGTAATACACCCCATTCAGATCACCAGCGTCCTTTATGTCGTGCAACGCATGACCGAATTGTCGGCGTTGTTCACCCTGTTGGGGCTTATTGCCTATCTTAAGGCTCGATCACATCTGCTGTCCGGCCAGAGAGAAAAAGCGTTCCTTTTATTGTCCAGTGCCGTCGTGCTCGGTGGCCTGGGCATATTGAGCAAAGAAAACGCGGTCTTGCTTCCCATTTTCGCTTTGACCATGGAGTTCGTTTTATTTTCCCGGGAGTGGCCCTGGAACTTGTGGCGCGGGTTACCCGTCACGACCAAGCGTGCTCTCATGCTGAGCCTGGCCGCCCTGACGATATTGGGCGCCTTTTTGACGGTCCGCTACGCCCTTCCCGGATATCTCAGCAGACAATTCACCCCGCTGGAACGCGTCATGACTGAAGGCCGCGTTTTAATGTTCTATATCTCGCTGATTCTGTTGCCCCAGATCAACCGTTTTGGCCATCAGCATGACGATATCCAGATTTCCACATCGTTGTTCCATCCTTGGACAACTTTACCCGCGCTGGCGGGTATCGCCGCATTATTGCTGCTGGCGCTAGTCGTCAGGAAAAAACAGCCGTTGATAAGTCTCGGAGTGCTCTGGTTTTTTACCGGCCACCTGCTGGAATCGACGATTCTTCCCCTGGAAATTGCTCATGAACACCGCAATTACCTGCCCTTGCTGGGAATTATCATTGCCATGGTAGGGCTGATCGATTATGGCTGCGCCAGAATTGGACATAAAAAACTTTGGTGGGTGATCCCCATTGCGGCAACGGTCTTCGGCGGCAACACATACCTGCGTGCCACACAATGGGCGGAACCAAATTCCTTCTATCGCTATGAAGTCTTGCACCACCCGGATTCCGCCCGAATCCAGGCGGGGTTGGCGATTCTGCTGGAAGCACAGGGACACTACGACGAGGCGATACAGGCGCTTCGTCGCGCGGCGGAAATTGAGCCCTCTGAAACGGGATATCTGCTGCAGATGCACCTGCTCGCTGCCCGCCGCGGCAAAACGCTGGATCCCGGCGAGCATGAAAAAACGCTGAAACTTCTGTCCTCAGAGCCATTAACCACCACCATTGTCATGACGATACATCACATGAGTAACTGCGTTCAGACGTCGTGCAGCTTGTTGCGTGCTCCGATGGAACAGTGGTTAAAAACCATATTGAAAAGAGAGAAGGCGCCAGGCGATAAATCCTTTTTTTACTACACGCTTGGACTATGCCTCGTCAGCCAAGATAAAGTGGACGAAGCCATTGAGACTTTTCAGCTTGCCCATCAGAGCGATCCTGTCTATCTGCATCCTTTGTTTGCCTTGGCCAGCATCTATGTGCAGCTCAGGCAGATCGATAACGCCGAACGCGTTCTTGGACAACTGCGCGCCGCCAATCAGGGAAATCCCCACCCCAGAGACCAGTCGATTAACCTCGTCGCATCGGACATTGAGAAACTCAAACACGGCGAGAAAATAATCATGCCTGACCGGAAATAATAAAATGAGGTTTGCTGCTCAGCCGGCAAGAGACAAGGTACTCATCGCCCTGGGTTCCCTTGTCGCTATCGCAGCCGCAATCATTCTTGCCTACTACCCGGGACTTCATGGCCCATTTGTTTTTGATGATTACGACAATATCGTCAATAAAAATGCTATCGCTATCCAATCATTGAGCCATACCGATCTGGTTAGTGCCGCTTTATCCAACGAAAGCGGAATTTTCAAACGTCCGCTCCCCGCTCTCAGTTTCGCACTTAATTATTATTTTTCAGCCGGATTTACAAATACATTTTCATTCAAGTTCACCAATCTCATCATACATTTCGTTAACACAGGGCTTGTATACTGGTTCAGCAGCCTGTTGCTGGGAATACACGCCGAGAACACGGGGTTTCGTCGTGGAAAATGGCAGATCTGGCTGCCATGCCTGATTGCCGCAGTGTGGGCACTCCACCCGCTGCAATTGACGGCCGTTCTTTACGTCGTCCAGCGGATAACAAGTTTATCGACGTTATTTGTGTTGGCGGGTTTGATAGCTTTCGTATATGGAAGGCGCTTGCTGCGTGACCGCCATCCGCAAGGTGTCAGGCTTATGTGGATCGGCCTGCTGGCAGGGACCATCTTGGGCCTGGCATGCAAAGAAAATGCGGCGCTGGTGCCACTCTATGCCCTGGTCATTGAATTTGCCTTCTTTCGCGGACCAACACACAGTCAGAATCACAAGATACTGATGCAAGTTTACATTATCCCGCTCGTGCTTTTGGGGTTGTTGGCGTTATTTTTGCTCTTCAGGCATTCCGATCTGATTCTTGGCGCCTACAATTTAAGAGAATTTACCCTGGGAGAAAGGCTGCTCACCGAGCCCCGTATACTGTGGCTCTATCTCGGCCTTTTGCTATTACCCACCAGCAACCGGTTCTCGCTTTTTCATGACGATATAACTGTCAGCACCGGTTTATTCGATCCCTGGACAACGAGTCTCGCGCTTGCGGGACTGATCCTGGTCATTGTCGCCGCCTGGCTCAATCGCAGGAAATACCCCGTGCTGAGTTTCGCCATCCTCTGGTTTCTTGTGGGACACAGCATGGAATCCAGTTTCATCGGACTGGAGCTTGTTTATGAACATCGCAATTACCTGCCGAGTCTTGGCCCTATCGCCGGGACGGTCTATGGCATAGCCGTTGTTTCCGGACGCTTCAAGAATAAATCGGTTCCATTAGCCTTGTTGCTTTTGGTAATTGGCGCCATCATTTTTACTACCCACGTTCTGGCGAAAGTCTGGGCGAGCGAACAAGGACTGGCCAGCTTCATGCTGAAACATCACCCAAAGTCAGCCAAATCGCACGCCATGGCGGCTGAATTGTACCTGCATCCACGGAATGACCCCGTTCAGGCGCTGAATCATTACAAGATCGCCGCGGATCTTGCGCCTTACGAGACGAGACACTTGATCAGAATGGTCGTTATTTCGGCTTTCACGGCGGTGCAACCGGTCAATATCCCGCCTTCAACCCATGTTTCCACTCATGCGTCTCAAGACAGGCAGATTTCCCCCGGTCTTGCAAAAATCACGACAAATGATGAAAGAATGCGTCTCACGCTGGATCAGACGATCTATGACAGAATCACGCAACAGCTCCAATCACAACCTGTCCACGCTCGAGTGGAGGAAATGTTAAGAGACCTGACCGACTGCATACTGCAGCAGCCGGATTATTGCGGCTATTTATACGACCATGCCGTCAACTGGAATGAGCTTGCCCTCAACAGCCCACGCTCGCATGACAGTATTCGCAAATCATTAGTCATTAACCTGGCCAAATTATATCTGGAACATGGCGACCTCGAGCGGGCGATGCAAATGGCGAATCGTTCGGGAGAGATCGACCCTTATCACCCCACGCTCGCGATAATGCGCGCAAATATATATTTTTTTGCAAACAGACTTGATGATGCCGAAAAAACCATTTTGTCTGTGAAGCAGGCCGGGTTAATCAATGATAATGAAAACCGGAAACAAGCGGAGAAGCTACTTTCCATGATCAGGCTGCAGCGCGGCAAGACAGGAGCAGAATAATCACGGCGATATTTTTCCCGCACATTTACGCGTTATAGCCAATTTACAGACAAGGAAGATGAAGATTCAAGCGAAGATTCTGCGCTCTTTTGCAATCCTTGCGCTGCTCCTCGCAGTCGCGCTGGTCTATTACCCCGGCTTACGCGGCCCTTTTGTTCTCGACGATCATGAAAATATTATTTCAAACGGTTCCATCGCCGTGCACGATCTCAGTCTGCATGCCCTGCGTGACGCCATGTGGAGCAACGACAGCGGCCCTTTAAAGCGTCCTCTCGCTGCACTGAGTTTTGCCTTAAATCACCATCTCGCAGGTGGATTTACGTCCAGCCTCTGGTACAAGTTCGTCAACCTGTGTCTGCATCTCACTAATGCTGTACTGCTCTATTTTCTTGCTCTCGCATTAATGCGATCGCCTGTTCTTGCAAACAGGCTATCACCCGGTGAAATACCTAAGGTTGCCGCATTCGCCACGGCTCTCTGGGCGTTGCATCCCATACAATTGACCAGTGTTCTTTATGTCGTACAAAGAATGAACAGCATGTCAGCCTTGTTTGTCGTGAGCGGGCTGATCGTGTTCTGCCACGGCAGACAATTACTGGAAAAGGGAAATGGCAAAGGGATACCGATCATGTTCGGCGGGATGTTGATCGGCCTTATTCTGGGCATGGCCTCCAAGGAAAACGCGGCGTTGATGCCGCTATATATGCTGGCAATTGAATTGACCCTTTATCGACGAACATTACTGGACTCGAAAACCCGTAATCGGCTGCGACTGTTCTATTCAGCGACAATACTAATCCCGGCAATCGTATTTTTCATATATTTAGTCGAACATCCCGGGCTCTTGCATGATGCCTACCTGGAACGCCGCTTTTCTGTCGCGGAACGGGTGATGACGGAATCCCGCGTGCTGTGGTTCTACGTCAGCCTGATTCTGGTGCCGGATGCGCACAGGCTGGGCCTGTTCCATGACGACATTCCCGTCAGCACCGCGCTGCTCAATCCGCCAAGCACCCTGTTCTCGATGCTGGGTATCGGCGCATTGCTCGCGCTTGCCGTCATCAGGTCCAGGCAGTACCCGATTGCTGGATTTGCCATTCTTTGGTTCCTGTTCGGGCACGGCCTTGAATCAAGTTTTTTTGGCCTTGAAATAGCCTTTGAGCACCGAAACTATTTGCCCAGCTTTGGCATTCTTTTGGGCATCAGCTATGCGATAAATCGCCTGCACGTCGTGGCAGGTAATCTTCGTGGCGTTATACCCCTACTCATGCTTCTGTTAGCCTTGGCGCTGGGCACATTCACGTGGAACAGGGCAAATATATGGAGCGATCCCTATACGCTGGCTGAAAATGCCGTGCATCATCATCCAGATTCTCCGAACGCCAATGATATGGCTGCGCGTGTAAACCTGGAAAGAGGCGAACTGAGTAAATCCATCTACTATATTCAAAATGGCGCGCGTGTTGCGCCCGATGAGGTGGGGTTTCGCATTGATCTGCACCTGCTTCTCGCTGGTATCGCCGATAATATCAGCGACGAAGTCATGCAAGCGACACAACACGGCGCGGGTCTGGATAAGATCAAAATTAATGGATTGCCTGACAACATCGCCAAAACTCTGGATAACGATGTTCTGCGGCTCTACCCTAAGGACTATACAGAAAACTCCATCGGGGATCTGCTTCGGAACAAGGCTATCAGTGCTCACGGGATCATGTCGCTTGACCACTTACATAACTGCATTGTTGCCCCTCCGCATGCGTGTCGTTCAGCGTATAGGGAGACGCTGGACTGGTATACATCGGCTGCAAGCAACAACAAGACATCTCCTGAGTATCACGCTCTGATTCTGAGTAATACCGCATCCTTGCACGCCTGGAAAAAGAATTATCAAAGGGCGCTGGAGTATATAGTTCCAGCCATACAGACTGACCCGAATAGATTGTACTACCGTCTATTGGAAGCAGAATACCTTGTTCATTTGGCGCGACTTGATGAGGCAAGAGTTCGTATGGACATAATTGGAAAAAACAAATCCTTATACAGACTTCAGCTACTCTCACATAAGGATATGTACAACAAGCTCCTGCAGCAGTTGGAAGGGGATACATCCCCCAGGCCGTCACTCTAGAATTTTTCCCCATGTCCAAGATGCGTGAGATTACAGATGCCCCTCAACATAGAACACGAAGAATTATTGTTTGCTTGAGCTATACTTCAAAATGACAATTCTGCAAATCCAATAAATTGGAAAATAAATGAAATCCATATCCATCATTATTCCAGCAAGGAACGAGGAAAGCGGCTTGGCTGAAATCCTGCCAAAACTACGCAAGCAATGGCCAGGCGCAGAGATTATTGTCGTCAATGACGGCTCCTCAGATAACACGGGTGATATCAGTCGCACCAATGGCGCACGGTTAGTTACCCATCCATATGGCATGGGCAACGGAGCGGCCGTTAAATCAGGAGCACGTGCCGCCACCGGAGATATTCTGGTTTTCATGGACGCGGATGGACAACATAATCCGGATGATATTCCACGGCTGTTATCGAAATATTATGAAGGTCATGACATGGTTGTCGGGGCGCGTCACAGTAGTTCACAGGCGAGTCTGGGCAGGTCATTTGCAAATAGAATCTACAACTGGCTAGCGAGCTGGATAGTGGGGAGAACAATCGACGACCTGACGTCGGGATTCAGGGTGGCAACAGCGACAAAGTTCAGGGAGTTTATTTACTTGTTGCCGAATGGCTTCTCCTATCCAACGACCATCACCATGTCGTTCTTCCGCGCCGGCTATCCTGTCGCCTATGTCCCGATCCAGGCAAAAACAAGGCAGGGGAAAAGCCACATCAGCCCACTGCGTGACGGGGTACGATTTTTTATTATTATTTTTAAAGTGGGGACACTTTATTCGCCTCTTAAGCTCTTCGCTCCCGTTAGCCTGTTTTTTTTCGCCACGGGCATTAGTTACTATGTATACACCTACCTGACCTACACCCGCTTTACCAACATGAGCGCTCTGCTGCTCATCACGTCCATACTCATATTTCTAATAGGCCTGGTATCCGAGCAAATAACCACACTGGTCTACAAGGACAGCGGGAATCAGTAAATCGGGGTCCAGGCGGAACCCACCTGAATTGACAGCGACTGATAATCCTTGAATTCCATCCGAACCGGCATGAAGTTTATTCACATCAGACTCGACAGTACCTGGCAGCCAGGCGAACGAGGTGATTCAGAACCCAGGCAATTAGATCAGCAGACAACACGACTAACCTAAACCCCGAGAGGAGGACGATAACAAGTTCCAGCCCCGTACCAGCCGTTAAGATGCTGCTCGATACCACCTCAAAGACTCCGATGCCTTGAGGAGCGAAGATACTTATAAAACCGATACCCCACGAGAATAGATAAACCCCGGCTATATCGACGAGCGACGCCCCAGGCAGAAAATTGGCGAATGCATACACATACAAGATAAATGCAAGCGCCGCCAAGCTCCAGAATACGGCTACTACTCCTATGCTGCACATATAGCGCAGCAGTGTTATCCGCCCGGCGCCACCGAGGATCCATCGGTTTGTCACCGGCAAGATCACGATCATCCCAACGAAAGCCATAGCCGCCGCGAACGCGCCGATATCGCCCCATCCTCCACTTCCGCCGGAATATCCAAGCCAGGCCCCACCAACGAATATTGTCACCGAAGCGGCAAGACTATTTTCCAGGAAAACAAAGGCAGTGAGTCTTTTTTTGCTGATTCCGTGCGCATGAAAATCAAGAACCCGGCCAACCGTGTGCCAGATCCCTCCGGGTAGATAACGTGCAGGAAGGTTACGAACATGATAATGAAGCGCGCGCTTGTAGTTTACTGCGGGCCTTTCACCGCTGAATACCAATATAGCCACTACCGGCGACAGAAGGTGCAACACGGCCCATATCATCGCTGCCATTAACAGGTATGTTATGTTGCCTTGAGCAACGGCAACATGAAGAATGTCCCGCGTCCTCCATGCAAAATAAGAAAGAAAGCCAATAGCGAGAATAAGAAAAGCCGCGCGACTCCAGCGGAGCAATACGCGCCAGAATTCACGCCTCTGTGAGCCCATTCCCAGTGATGCTGGATAATCTTTCAAGTAAAACTCGGCTGCGGGGGTGCTATGACTGGCCCTGCGCACGATTGGCCATGCGCCTGGCAACGAAATATTTCACGGGCATTGATGGCAGCAGAATTCCGATAATACCTATCTTTTCGGTCCAAGAGATGCTGGACCGAATAACAACTGCAATCAGCTCAAAAGGGAGACGGAAAATCGGGAAAATCCTGTCGACCAGCGAACGAGACAATGCGTATTCACGATTACGGTACCGGTTCATTCTCTGTTTGAATGTCTCATCTTTGCGGAATTCGCGTCTTACCCATGAAGATTCCCTGTTATGAACAAAATCGCCCATTAACGCCAGATCGGAGAGCGTAATCAAATCAGTGCCTGCGATTGAGAGTAGCCGGGCTTTACGCAATGCCTCAGTACGGATCACACCGAGAATAGGATGCATATTACCCCAAAACACAGAGAAGAAACGTGCCACAGCATCCATGCCACGAGTGTCCACCCAACCGGTTTCCCTGTCCATTCGCTTTCCCGAAGCGTCGATCCAGCCGGATGAACCATAGGCGATAACTGCTGCAGGCATTGTCTCCAGCATCTCGACGCACTTCGAAATGAGATCAGGAGACCAAAGATCGTGTCCCGAAGCCCACATGAAATACTTCCCTTGGGAAAGATCAAGAACGCGGCGGAAATTTTCTGTCACGCCACAGTTTTTTTCCAATCGAGAGTACCTGATCCTGGGATCCCTGTTTGCAAACTCACGACATATTTCACTCGTGCCATCTATAGAGGCATTATCAGATATGATAATTTCCAGATTCGAATAATCTTGGGAGCACAACGATAGAAGGGACTCTTCTAGAAATCGCTCTTCGTTATAAATCGGAACACCAATGCTTACGAGCGGCAAAGTATCATTATGGTGGTCTTTCATTTATCTTTTTCCGATCTCGGCATTTCTACCAACATTCCAAGCACAGGATCACCCGCCAGCCCTGCCATGCGATCAATAAAAACAATCTTACCTTCTCCCATAATATAGTCGCTCGGATAGAAAAGTTGGTAAGGGGGGCGAGTATAAGAAGCGACGTAGAAATAGCGGCAGTCCTTTGCTGCCTTAAAGAACTGATCTTTCGTAGATGCCTGAGGGGTGGAGTAGCTTGGTATGTTTGCGTACAACATGAGCCATGTGGGATCGACGTTATATACACACTCCCCTTCAGGCACTACTTCGGAGATTCTCTGCCAGGACAAAGTGAGTTTTTTATACGCTTTTATCTTTAGCCGGGCACGATTCAGGTCTTGTCCTGAATACCAATACAGCGAATTGGCATATTCTTTGTTTTCATCGTCTGCCGACATTGCCAACCGATGGAAGATCAAGCCTGCCGCGGGAAAAGTGATTAACGTAATAATAAAAAGGTAGGTATAGCCATAGATCGCAGATTTTATGGGGGAGAAACGCTGCATAAGGTAAGATGTTAAATCAAGCCCATGCAATAGCAAGATCGGTAAAACCGGATATAAAAAACGTCTGGCATCAGGAGACGACGGCCACAACAGGAGCACCACAAAATACAAGATCAGATAAATTCCATCAAACTTCCTGCGGTAAGCACGATGTACGGTTCCTGCCAGACAGATTATCCCGATTGCAGATCCGACTATGAGGGCCATTAATGTTGGGGTATGGTCGATACTGGTAATCCATCCAACCCAAAGTCCGTGACTTTCATGCACAAGCTTTTTCAGCAGCAATTCGTATAACGGTGTTGTTTCCAGCACTCTGGTAAGTATCCATAGATACCCTCCCGTATAGCCAAGCAGCGACTTAAGAACATTCCATGATATGAATGGTAAAAGGCTTACAAAAACTAAACGCGCCCATTGATCTCTTCTATACAGGAATAGATGGATAGCAAAAGCAACGACCAAAGCCACGCCGATCGTGCGGGTGATAACTGCCAAGCCGATAACCACTGAAGCGGCATAGAGGCGAGACAGAGGGGCATCCGGTTTGGTCAGCAACCAGATCGCTATTAATGTCAGCGATAGGTAAAGATTTTCACTCAGAATGCCAAATGACTGGAAGAAGGTCGTTGGCAGGAGAGCAAAAACCACGGTGAGAAAAAATGCTTGGTATGAACTCTGAATTTCATGCCGTGCCCACACGAAATACCATGCAAGCGCAATGATCAGAAACGTGACGGTCACTGCATGCGCAATTTCGACATGCGCGCTTGTTCCTCCTGTTATCCCCAATATCAGCGGATAGAGTGGCGGAAAGTAGCTGTAAGACATAGCTGCACGCGTGACACCGTAACCCCGATCAGAAAATGGCGACATATGATCAGCCGTCAGCAAATAGACAGCGTGATCTCCTCCCAGGATCGGCAGCTCGGCAGACCAGTTCATCCAATAATAAAAAATGGCAACAGCGAGAAAGCCGGCTGCCAGAAGAAAATTTCTTATGGCTGTTTGCATTATCCTCAGTAAACTATTTTGGTGAATTTATGGGCGGGTTTTTGATGAAAATAGGTGATCACTTTATATCAATCTAGCTCATGGACTGCCCGCCAGGGCTCGCTTACAGACTGGAAACTCCTGAGGCCAGCCCACCCCAATCTTGCTTGATCAGATGGGCTTTCGCCAACTCGGGAGGTGCTTTACAATGCCGCCCTGCGGCCGGAGCTGCTGGCCTGCCGCTTGCACGAATTCGACGAAACACGGGGCGGTAGCTCAGCTGGGAGAGCGCTGCGTTCGCAATGCAGAGGTCGAGGGTTCGATCCCCTTCCGCTCCACCAATCCCGCGAATGGCCGGAAATACCGGCCATTTTTTTATGCCAAGGCAGTGCGCCGCTCGAGCGTGTCGCGTATGCCCTGGTGGGACGCACCTCGCTCCACCCGAATGGGCATTCCTGGTCGGGATACGGATGCAGCGGCGAATCCCGCTGGCCGCCCTGCTAGAATAGCGGCACGCCCCGGTAGCTCAGTGGATAGAGCAGCCGCCTCCTAAGCGGCAGGTCGCACGTTCGATTCGTGTTCGGGGCACCAGTCTCGAGGGCGGGGCACGTTCCTCCGCTCCGAGGGAGAAGGCGTTAACTTTTCTGCGGGAGGCCGGTTTGCTGGAAGCGGTAGATCTTGAGTGCGTGCGCGGCGATCGGCCGCTGTTCAGCCATCTTTCCTTCCGTCTCAAGCCGGGCGAGCTGATGCACGTCACCGGCGTCAACGGCAGCGGCAAGACCACACTGCTGCGCACGCTCTGTGGATTGACGCACGCCGCCGCGGGCGAGGTGCGCTGGAACGGCTCGACCATCCACGAGCTGGGCGACGACTATCGCAGCCAGCTCGCCTACGTCGGTCACAGTAACGGCATCCAGGGCGAGCTGACGGCGGAGGAAAATCTGCGCGCCGCCTGCCTCGGCACCGCCGCCGATACGACGCGTATCCAGGAGACACTGAAGCGCCTTGGGCTCGCGCCGTACCGGCACTTCCCTTCCAAGGTTCTGTCGCAGGGTCAGAAGCGCCGCCTCGCGCTCGCGCGGCTCGCGATCCTGCGGAAATCATTGTGGATCCTGGACGAGCCCTTGAGCGCGCTCGACGTGAACTCGGTGGTCCTGATGACGGAAATCCTGATGGAGCATCTCGCCCGGGATGGGCTGATCATCATGACATCGCATCAGGAAATCGACGTCGAAACAAAAACCATACTGCAGATACAACTCGACTAGCGTGCCGAACTTCCTGAAAGCCATCGGCTGTCTCCTGCGGCGCGACCTGACCGTCGCGCTGCGCCGCAGCACCGACGTGCTCACGCCGCTGGTCTTTTTCATTATCGTCGTGAGCCTGTTTCCGCTCGGCCTCGGTCCCGAGCCCTCGGTCCTGCGAACCATCGCACCGGGTGTCATCTGGGTGGCGGCACTGCTCGCCACCATGCTCTCGCTCAACCGGCTGTTCGCCAACGATCACGCCGACGGCACGCTCGAACAGATGGCGTTGTCACCCCACCCGCTCACCGTCCTGGTTTTGACCAAGGTCGCCGCCCACTGGATGCTGACCGGCCTGCCGCTGGTGCTGATCTCGCCGCTGCTCGCGGTGCAGATGAACCTGCCGGAATCGGCCATGGGCACGCTTGTCCTCTCGCTGCTGCTCGGCACGCCGGTCCTGAGCCTGCTCGGCGCCGTCGGCGCGGCGCTGACGCTCGGCCTGCGCGGCGGCGGCGTGCTGGTTTCGCTGCTGGTGCTGCCGTTGTATACTCCGGTTCTGATATTCGGCGCCGGTGCCGTCGCGGGCGTGATCGCCGGCATTGACATCGAAGCGCATTTTTCCTTGCTGGCCGCCTTTCTCGCGTTGGCCCTGACCTTGGCGCCCTGGGCCGCCGCCGCGGCATTACGCGTTTCCCTGGACTGAACCATGCAATACATGCATAAGTACGCCTCACCCAAATTCTTCTACACCCTGGCAGGAAAACTGACTCCATGGATGGCGGCATTGACCGCCGTGCTGCTGGTTGCCGGCCTCTACCTGGGCCTGTTCGTGGCGCCCGTCGATTTCCAGCAGGGCGAAAGCTATCGCATCATGTTCATCCACGTGCCCGCCGCGTGGATGTCCATGTTCATCTACGTGTGCATGGCCGGCGCCGGCGCCATCGCGCTGGTCTGGAACGTCAAGCTCTTCGAGATGTTCGCCGGCAACTGCGCGCCCGTCGGCGCCTCGTTCACCTTCCTCGCGCTGGTAACGGGCTCGCTGTGGGGCAAGCCGATGTGGGGGGCGTGGTGGGCCTGGGACGCGCGCCTGACGTCGGAACTTATCCTGTTTTTCCTGTACATAGGCTACATGGCATTGGAAGCCAGTATTGACGACCCGCGGCGCGCGGCGCGCGCCTCCGCGATCCTGGCACTGGTGGGCGTGGTCAACATTCCCGTCATCCACTTTTCGGTGGAGTGGTGGAATACGCTGCATCAGCCGGCCTCGGTGGGCAAAGTCGGAACGCCTTCGATCCACCCAAGCATGCTCGCTCCGCTGCTGCTGATGTCCTTGGGCTTTACCTTCTATTTCTTTACGGTGGCGTTGATGCGTATGCGCAATGAAATCCTGGAGCGGGAACGGCACACGACGTGGGTGGCGCAGCTGCTGGAGTCCAAATCATGAACTGGTCGGAGTTTATCCGCATGGGCGGTTACGGCTTTTATGTCTGGAGTTCCTATGGGCTCGCCCTGCTCGTTCTGCTCCTGAACCTCTATCTGCCGCTGCGCCGACGCAAGACGGTCCGGCGCCTGCTGCACGAATTTCTGCGACTCAAGGAACAAACCCGATGAAGACAAGACACAAGCGCCTGGCGATCATCGTCACCGGCGTGGTCGGACTGACCGTTGCCGGTCTTTTCGTATTGAACGCTTTCCGCAGCAACCTCGTGTTTTTCTACTCACCCACGGAGGTACTGGAAGGCAAGGTCAGTGTTCCTGCCGGCAAAACCATCCGCATCGGCGGCCTGGTGGAGAAAGGCTCCGTGCAGCGCTCCCCCGACGGCCTGAAGGTCGACTTCGTCGTCACCGACCTCAACAAGAAGCTGCCGGTGCACTACGAAGGTATCCTGCCGGATCTGTTTCGTGAAGGTCAGGGCGTCGTGACACAGGGACGTTTGCAGCCAGACAACACCTTCGTAGCCAGCGAAGTACTCGCCAAGCACGATGAGAAATACATGCCGCCGGAAGCCGCCCAGGCCCTGAAGGGCGGAACCTTTACCCCGGGCGGCGAGACGAAGAAGCCATGAAGAAATATATCGTCCCCCTCGTCATCTTCGTGGCGTTGGGCCTGCTGCTTGCCTACGGACTGAATCTCGACCCGCGTCGCATCCCCTCACCGCTGATCGGCAAACCTCTGCCTGCCTTTTCACTGACTACCGTCGCGGATCCCGCGCGCAAGGTGAGCCGTGATGATCTGCACGGGCGCGTCTACCTGCTCAGTGTCTGGGCCTCCTGGTGTGTGGCCTGCCGCGAGGAACATCCTCTCCTCAATGAACTCACCAACCGCAAGGCCGTGACCATTATCGGTCTTAATTACAAGGACAAGCGCGAAGACGCGCTGCGATGGCTGGGAGCCCTGGGCAATCCTTACGAACTGAGTCTCAGTGACCAGGACGGAAGACTCGGCATTGATCTTGGCGTCTACGGCGTGCCGGAAACTTTCGTGATCGACAAACAGGGTGTCATCCGCTACAAGCAGATCGGTCCGATGACGCCGGAAGTCTGGGAACAAAAGCTGGCGCCGTTGATCAAGGAACTTTCCTAGTCGAGCCACCAATCGACTCAACTGAAGGTCTTGTTGGGTTTCGCTGACGCTCAACCCAACCTACAGAACCCGTTCTTCCGCCCCTTAAGCCAAACCGAGCCCGAGATTCCTCTCTTTGGGTCCCCGTAGCGCGCGCCGAGTACCGCAGCCCCACCGGGAGTTTTTAAGCGAGCCCGTGTTTGAGCCCGAGGCGCGTTGTATGCGCCCGGCGAGTTGGCGAGCGCCCGGTGGGGCGAGGAACGGAGGAAGGGGTCGCGCGCTCCGGGGCGTGCTTTCTTTCGGTTACCTTTCTTTGCACGAGCAAAGAAAGGTAACCCAGGGTGCAGGGGC